>JACCZO010000085.1 GCA_013695925.1 Chthoniobacterales bacterium | reverse complement strand
AGGCTGTCAATTCTCGCTTCGGCCGGCTCGAGAAACTGGACGCGCGGAAGCATGTTCAGGTCGACTCGTTAGGCGGTCGCGCTGCCTTCTTCCGGCCCGCCGAACCGGATCCCCTGGGCGAGCGGCAGCTCGGTCGAGTAATTAATCGTGTTGGTCGTCCGGCGCATGTAGCTCTTCCACGAATCGCTCCCGCTTTCGCGGCCGCCACCCGTCTCCTTTTCACCGCCGAAAGCCCCGCCGATTTCCGCGCCGCTCGTGCCGGTGTTGACGTTGGTGATGCCGCAATCGCTTCCCACCGGGCTAAGAAATTTCTCCGCCTCGCGCACGTCGTTGGTGAAAATGGCTGAGGTCAGACCTTGCGGCACGCCGTTGTTGATCGCGATCGCTTCATCGAAATCGCGATAGGTCAGCAGGTAAAGCAGCGGACCGAAAGTTTCGTCGTGCACAATCTTGTAATCCGGTTTCGCGTTCGCAAGACAGGGCGTCATGTAGCAGCCGCCCGGATATCTATCGCCGTCGAGGCGCTCGCCGCCGTAGAGGACTTCGCCGCCTTCGGCCTTCAGTTTCTTGATCGAATCGAGAACCGTATCGACCGCCTGGCGATCGATCAGCGGACCCATCAAGGTTTTCTCATCGAGGGGATTTCCGATCGGCACCGATTGGTAGGCGGCCAGGAGTTTCTCGCGCAATTCGTCGGCGATTGATTCGTGCACGATGACGCGACGCGTGGAAGTGCAGCGCTGTCCCGCAGTCCCGACCGCGCCGAAGAAAATCGATTGCGCCGCCATCTCGAGATCCGCGCTCGGGCATACGACGAGCGCATTGTTGCCGCCGAGTTCGAGGATGCTCCGTCCGAGCCGGCCGTGGACCGACTTCGCCACCGCAATTCCCATCGCTGTCGACCCGGTGGCCGAGACGAGCGGGATGCGCCGATCAGCGGCGAGCGGCTCGCCGACGCTGTGACGATCCCCGATGAGGAGCGAGAAAATCGCCGGATCGGCGCCGGTGTTTTTGCAGACCTGCTCCGCGATTCTGGTCACGGCGATGGCCGTGAGGGGGGTTTTTTCCGAAGGCTTCCAGATCGTGGCATCGCCGCAGACGGCGGCGAGAGCGGCGTTCCAGGACCAAACCGCAACCGGAAAATTGAACGCAGAAATGACCGCGACCACGCCTAACGGGTGCCACTGTTCCATCAACCGATGGTTGGGCCGTTCCGATTGAATCGTGAGGCCATAAAGCATGCGCGATTGCCCAACGGCGAAATCGCAGATGTCGATCATCTCCTGCACTTCGCCTTTGCCTTCGGCGAGAATTTTTCCCGACTCGAGCGAGACGAGTTTACCGAGATCTTCCTTGTGCTCCCGGAGCGCGTTGCCGAGCTGGCGGACGGTTTCGCCGCGGACCGGGCCGGGCGTGACGCGCCACTTCTCGAAGGCAGCCAGGGCGCGGCTCATCACCCTGTCGTAATCCTCCGCCGAGGCGGTGCGGAATTTGCCTAACAATTTGCCGTCGACCGGCGAAATCTTTTCGTGGACCGGACCGCTGCCGTGCCACTCGCCAGAAAAGGCGCCGTCGTTTTCGTCAGTCAGACCGAGATCCTTAAGAACGTTTTGCATAGGGTGGCGCGACCTTCCATGTCGCAGGGTTTATCAGGCGGCAAGCTGGAAGCTTGCGCTACCTTTTCAGTTCCTGGCGCATCAGCTCGATCGCTTCGTCGACCACTTCCTTGGTGATATCGAGTGCGGGCCGGAAACGAATCGCCTTTTCACCCGACTTCAAGGCGAGGACGCCGCGGTCAAAAAGACCTTTCCATGCTTTGTCGCGGGCCGCCGGATCGGGCAGATCGAAAGCGAGGAACAGACCGCGCCCGCGCACTGCACTCATGATTGGGTTTTGCTTTTGCAGTTCGTGGAGCCGATCGAGGAAATACTGGCCGACGATCCCCGCGTTCTCGACCAGGTTTTCTTCCTCGATGATTTGGAGGAAATGCGTCGAACGCACCATGTCGGTAAAATTACCGCCCCAGGTAGAATTGATCCGGCTCGGGAGACGAAAAACGTTTTCCTTCACTTCATCCAGCCGCGGTCCGCCCATGACGCCGCAGACCTGGGCTTTTTTGCCGAAGGCCATCAGGTCGGGCACGACGCCGAAATGCTCGCAACACCAGTTGCGGCCGGTCACGCCCATCCCGCATTGCACTTCGTCGAAAATAAGGAGCATCTCGTTCTCGTCGCAGATGCGGCGCAAAGTCTGGAGCCATTCGCCACGAAAATGATTGTCGCCCCCCTCACCCTGGATCGGCTCGATGATGATCGCGGCAATATCGACTCCGCGTTCGCTCACGACCTGCATAATCTCGGCTTCGGATTTCTTTTCCCGTTCGATCACATCGCGGGTCCGTTCCGCTTCGCCTAACGAAAAGTCGATGAAGGGCACGGAGACGCGCGGCCAGTCGAACTTCGCGAACAGGTCGGTCTTCACCGGATCGGTATTGGTCAGGCTCATGGTGTAGCCGCTGCGACCGTGGAATGCGCGCCGGAAATGCAGAATCTCGGTCCCGCGTTCGCCGTGGCCGGCCGCCAGGTTTTTGCGCACTTTCCAATCCATTGCGGCCTTGAGCGTGTTCTCGATCGCGAGCGCGCCGCCTTCGATCAGGAGCATGCGCTCGAGCGGCGGCATCCCGACCACGCGCCAGAAGGTCTCGAGGAATCGCGCGTAGCCTTCCGAGTAAACGTCGGAGTTGGCAATCTTGATCTTGGCCGCGCGCAAGAGGTCGGTTTTGACCTCCGGTTTGTCGAAATGCGGATGATTAAAACCGACCGGATTGGAGCCGAAAAAACCGTAGAGATCGATCAACTTGCGATCGTGGGCCGCATCAAAAAGATACGAGCCTTTGCTTTTATCGAGATCGATCACGATCCGAAAACCGTCGAGCAACACATGCTCGGCGATCTGCCGCAGGACGGGCGATTTCGGTTCGGATTCGGCTTTCTGGCTCGCACTGACGCGGCCGCTGGAAGGAGTGCGGGTCGCCTCGGTGAGCATGGATGGCATACTCATCCGCTGAGGGTAGTCGGCGGGGAGATATTGGTCAACCGGAGCGAAAGTTAGGCGCGGCCGAATGCTACACGATTCCGTCGCGCAGACCGGGATGCTTATCGGCCATTAGCTCCTGGGTCAGATCATAACCGGCGCGATCGGCATTTTCCGAAATGCCGGCGAAATGATGATCGATCCGCATCTTCGCCGAGCGGCAGAAATAACCCGCGACGGAAAGGACTTCCGCGGCGGGCGCGCCGGTATCGATCTTGTGCTGAGCAAAGGCGCAGGTCGCGCTCAGGGCGAAGAGCTCCGTCGCGATTCCGACAAAACGCGAGAGCAGCAACTGCTCGCGATCGAGTTTCGGACCGAAACGCGTCATGGCATGGAACAAACCGCGTGCCAGTCGCTTGCTCGCGCCCGCGGCATAACGAACGTGCGGCCGCAGATCGGCGTGCAGCTTGTCGAGATCCCCGGCGCTGCCGCCGGTCCATTGTTTCGGATACCAGCTCGCATAAAACTTGCCCGATTTGAAAACCGCTTTCGCCCGTTCCGAGGTCGGGAGCTGGGTGTTGAAAATCGCGCCGCCCACCTTGAGATGTGGATCGAGCGCTTCGCGCGCAATGAAAAGGCGCATGATTTCGCTTGAGCCTTCAAAGATCATATTGATCCGGCAATCGCGCAGGTAACGCTCGACCGGGATGCCTTCTTCGCCCCGGCCTTCGAGCGATTGCGCGGTCTCGTAGCCGCGCCCGCCGCGCACCTGCATCGCTTCGTCGGCGATGCGCCAGGTCGCTTCCGTCGCCCACATTTTGCACATCGCGGTTTCGATCCGCAGATCGCCTGCCTTGCGATCGACCAGCGCACTGGTTAGGAATGTGATTGCCTCCATCGCGAAAACGTTCCCGGCCATCTCCGCGATCTTGCCCGCGATCGCGTAATGCTGTCCGATCGGCACGCCCCATTGCACGCGCTCGCTCGCCCACTTGCGGCAGATCTCCAGCATCCGTTTCGAGAGGCCGACACAGGCCGCAGGGATTGTCAGACGCCCGGTGTTGAGAGTCGTTAGGGCAACTTTCAAGCCCTGGCCTTCCTTCGCGATCATGTTTTCGCGCGGGACACGGACATTGGTAAACTTAACGATCCCGTTATAAAGCGCGCGCAGCCCCATGAAGTGGCAGCGATAAGTGATCTCGAGTCCTGGCGTATCGACGTCGACGATGAAAGCCGTGATCTGCTTGCGCTCGCGGCCTTTCACCAGCTTGGGCGGCGTTTTGGCCATCACCACGAGCACGCCGGCCTTGATCAGGTTGGTGCACCAAAGTTTCTCGCCGTTCATGATGAACGCCGTGCCGTCCTCCGTCGGATCGGCGCGCAGGCTCATATTGGCGGGGTCGGAGCCGGCGTCGGTTTCGGTGAGAGCAAAGGCAGAGATCTCTTTGCGCGCGACGCGGGGCAGAT
>JACCZO010000079.1 GCA_013695925.1 Chthoniobacterales bacterium | reverse complement strand
ATTCAAGCTTTTAAAATAGAGGAGCGGGTCGCTGATCCGCCAGCGCGCGAAGCAGTCGACGATCAGGTAGAGCTTGTCCTTGGTCGGGCACTCGGTCGGCGCGCCGTCCCAGGCGAGGATGCGATTATCGAAGCGATGCACGGCGTCGATGAACGGCACCTTGAATTTCAATCCGGGCGTCTTGTCCACCCGCACCGCTTTGCCAAACCGGGTCACGATCGCGCTTTCGTACTGGTGCACGGTGAAGATAAACGCGCCCCACTTCAGGCCGGTGAAGACGAAAATGAGACCGATGATCGCGAGCACCGGGCTCTGCATGAAGCCGATGAAGCGAGTGGAAAAGTGCGAGCGGTAGATGGGTTCGTTAGCCATGGTCAGGGTTGCGCGGCGGGCGCGGGTGTCGGGGCCATCAGAGGCAGGGTTTGAAGCACGCCCTTGATGCTGTCATCGACCACCACCTTGCGATCGAGCGCGGGCAGAATGAACTGCATCGATTCAAAATAAAGCCGCTGCCGCGTGATCTCGGGCGCCTTACTATATTCGGCCAGGAGGAGGGAGAATTTTTCTGTGTCGCCCTTCGCCCCATTGACCCGGCGAAAAGCATAAGCCTCGGCTTGTTTCTCGCGGCCCTTGGCCTGGCCGCGCGCGTTCGGCACGGCGTCGTTGTAGATCGCCCAGGCCTGGTTGATCGCGGTCTGTTTCTCCTGCTGCGCCTGGTTTACCTCGTTGAATGCCGCCTGCACCGCCGGGGGCGGACGCACCGTCGCGAGCTGCACCTGCTGGATTGCCATTCCAAGTCCGTAATCCGCCGACGATTTCGCGAGGCGCGCGAGGGCGGAGGTTTCGATATCGTGCCGGCCGATCGTGAGCACTTCATCGACCGTGCGATCGCCGATCACTTCGCGCATCACGCTTTCTGAGAGATCGCGCAAAGTCTTCTCCGGCTCGCGCGCGCCGAAAAGATACTGCTTCGGGTCGGCGATCCGGTATTGCACCACCCACGGGACGAGCGCGGTGTTGAGATCGCCCGTGATCATGATCTCAGTATCTTCCGGTTCGGGGTCGCCCTGGAACTCGTTCATCGCCTGCGGGGTGGTGAAACCGAACTCCAATTTCAACAGACGCTGGGTCGGGATGATTCGAATTTCGTCGACATAAGGAATGGCGTAAGCGAGGCCGGGCCCTTCCGTGCTGTGGTAAGCGCCGAAGCGGAGTTTCACTCCGACCGAGTTGGTCGGGATGGAAACAAATCCGAGGAGGAGCGAGAGAAACGTGATCACGATGCCGATGAGGCCGATCAAGCCGAGGAGGAAACGAAACGGATGAAATTGAAACCCCGGCGGGAAAGGCGAGGCGGAAGAGCCGGATGAGGTTGTAATTTGCATCGTGAGAAGGACAACTGCGCAGAGGATACCACAATACGCAACCTCGAAAGTGGCGATTGTCGGGCCGGCGCCTTGCCGACCGCGCTCAACCTCGTCCGTCGTCGTATCAAATACTAACGAGGCAAGCCTCCGACCAGTGAGAATCAACCGGTGGTGGAGCGAGACTCTGTCGAGCTGGAGTGGCGGACGGCTGCACCAAAGACTGTCTCCCCCCGGCTCGACAGAGTCTCGCTCCACCGCCAGTAATCACATTTCCGACGAGAACGAAAACTTGACCTCTTTACCTTGAATTTTGAAGAATCAAGGACTCTAACGAGGAAAGTCTGCCAGCGCGGCTCGGATCTGGCCCTAAACTTCTTCGGTCCACGCCGGGGCATCGGAGGGCGCGGTGAACTCGCGCACCCGGAAATCCACCGGGCTGATTGAGAAGAGGAATTTCCCGTGTCTCGGTCAGCGCCGCGACGACGAATAGATCTTCCACGCCTTCATCGTTCGATGGGAAGTCGATTGTTCCCACGCCGGTTACTCAGCAGCAATCGGATTTCGCCATCTCAGGCCGGGAAAGCGAGAGAAATCACTGTCCGTCGAGTGCAGGATGCAATTATGCTCAACCGCGAGGGCAGCCAAATGGGCGTCCGACACCAGATTGCCAGTCGCGTTACCGGTCCGCAGCATCCGTTGAAAACATTTCCAATGTTCCTCCGTCGCGTGAATCACCCGGGCGCACGGCTGTTGAAACCAGCTCTCAACGTGTTCGGTCGCTTCCTTCAATGTCAGGGGCCGGCGATGCAAACGCGCATTGGTGCTCACCCGGATGAACGCACTCAGCGCTGACCAGCAGAAGGCCACCGGTTCGGAGCCACTCAACTGTTCGTCCCACCATTCCCGCGCGGCGGCATGATGCTCGGAAAGGCTGTCCTCGGCGTAAAGCAACAGATTGGCATCGATCAGAATCATGAGTGATCTTCGCCTTCCGCGCACGCCAGCAGCTCACTGATGTTGTCGTAGCTGAATCCCTGGCGCAACCCCATCGGCCGCGGCTTGGTGCGATAGCGTTTGGCTGCCGGCGGCGAGAGGACTTCGTCCAGTCCGACGCGTAAGGCGGCATTGATAATTTCCCGGAACGACTTCCCCAAGCGCGCGGCCGCCCTTTTGGCTTTGGCCGCAACATCGGGGTCCAGCGTCAATGTGGTCCTCATTCAAGCATCATGATGTCATCGTTGGCACTGTCAAGACATCAATCCCCGCGATCTCCCCTCCGCTCAAAGTTCCCGCTTCCCCGCGAGGAAAATATCAACCTCTTTGGCTGAGATTGCCGGCGTCGCATCGGTTTGAGAGCATGCGCCCACAGGAACAGCGCGGCGACGCGCCGCCACGCCAAACGCCCTCTAGCGCCCTCATTGTCGATGACGCCGAACTCATTCGGCGCGGGATCGCGGCCATTATTTCTGAAGAACCGGACTTTTCTGTCTGCGGCTCCGCCGGAGATGAGTTACTGCGGTGGAGCTGCTGGAACGTTATCAGCTGGATCTTCTCCTGCTCGATCTCTCGCTCGGCTATCGCGATGGCATGCAATTCCTTGAAGAAATATCAGGCCGCCTCCCTGACACCCGGAGAATCGCTCTTTCTGATGAGGCACACGGAGGCTACGGAGCGCGTGCTCTCGAAATGGGTCCAATCAAATATTCGGTGGCGCTATGTTCAGCGCCAGTGCGGCTGCTGGCTGGATCAATTTGCTACCGTCCGCCTCGGCGCCGCATTCTCGATCGCGTGGCGGGAGCAATTCGCGGTTGTTTGCAACGGATCGGCGTCCAAGGTGTCGAACCAACCGTGAAATTCTTCCTCGCTCTCTCCGCGCTTCTGGGTGCTTCCTTCTCGCTTTTGCAGGCGGCTGAACCGGATCTAAGTCCGTCGCCCACGGCGCCCGCCGTCTCCGTCCCGCCGCTCAATTTCCAACACGAAACTTTGCCTAACGGGCTGGAAGTTTATTCGGTCGAAGACCATTCCAGCCCGACGGTGGCGGTGCAGGTCTGGTATCACGTCGGCTCGAAGGACGATCCGCAGCGGCGCAGCGGTTTCGCGCATCTCTTCGAGCACATGATGTTCAAAGGGAACGAGCACCTTTCGCCGGATGCTTTCGAGAATTTGACCGAAAATATCGGCGGGGAGAACAACGCCTTCACCGCGCCTGACGTGACCGTTTACCACGAGGTCGTCCCCTCCAATTATCTCAACCCGATCCTCTGGGCGGAAGCGGAACGGATGTCGTCGCTGGCCCTGAACGAGGCCAACTTCAAGTCCGAGCGCGACGTGGTGAAGGAGGAATATCGGCAGCGGATCCTGGCTAATCCCTATGGCGATTTTTTTCTGGATACAGTCAAGAACTCCTACGCCGTCCATCCCTACAAGCGGCCCGGGATCGGCAGCATCGAGGAACTGGACGCGTCCAAGCTGGCGGAAGTGCGCGCCTTCCACGCCACCTTTTACCGGCCGGATAACGCTACCCTCGTGGTCGTAGGCGATTTTCAGCCTAACGAGTTGCAGGAATGGGTGAAAAAATATTTCGGCGCGATCAAAAAGCCGGCGGAGAAAATTCCCCGCGTAACGGCCAAGGAACCGCCACGCAAGGAAGACAAACGGATCGTGAAATACAGCTCCAAGGTGCCGCTGCCCGCGATTGCGATTACTTATCTCGCGCCCTCTCTCCGGAGCGAGGACGCCCCGGCCTTGAACCTGGCGGACGAAATTTTATCGGGCGGCGATTCTTCGCGGCTTTATCAAGCGCTGGTCTACGAGCAGCAGATCGCGCAACAGGCTTCCTTCGGCGCCGACCTGAGCCAGGACCTGGGACTGCTCACGGTGCGCCTGATTTTGGCGAGTGGAAAGACGCCGGCTGACGCAGAAAAGGCCTTCAACGCCGAGCTCAATAGGTTTCTAAAAGACGGCGCCACCCCCGAAGAACTCGCGAAGGCCAAGAATCGTTTCCTAACCGGGAAATTGATGGAGCGCGAGACCAACAACGGTAAAGCCAGCGCGCTCGGTGAAGCCGCTGTTCTCTACGGCGATCCCAATCGGGTCAATACCGACCTGGCCAAACTCCAGGCCGTCACCGCCGACCAAGTAAGAGAAGCGGTGGGCCGTTACCTGACGAACAAGAAAAAAGTCGTGATCGAATATCTGCCGGAAGCGATGAAGCCTGCCGCTCCCGCCAAGGAGGCGAAGAAATCCTGATGAAGCGTTTCATCCATCTTCTCCCGGCTCTCGTCTTGATGGCGAGCGCTTCGTCGATTTGGGCCATCGGCGGCGTCGATGCGCCGCCTGCACCGTCGGAGCGGCATGAAGTAAAATTCGCCAGGCCAAAGGAAACGCGGCTCGAAAACGGGCTCCGCGTCATCGTCGCTGCACGTCCGGGTCTGCCGCTCCTCGCCGCCCAGTTGCTCGTGCGCAATGGCTCGGAAGTTGACCCCGAGGGTTTTGCCGGCACCGCCAGCCTGACTGGCGATCTTTTGACCAAAGGCACCGACTCCATGTCGGCGCCGGAGATTGCGCGCGCCATCGAGTCGTTGGGCGGTTCGATCGATTCCGGCGCGGGCTGGGACGCCTCTGCCGCGAGCGTCGTGGTCATGTCGGACAAGGCGGATGAAGCGCTCAAGATCCTCGCCGACACGGTGCGCCATCCGGCTTTCAAACAGGAGGAAATCGACCGCCTCAAGAGTCAGCGGCTCGATGGCCTGCGCGTCGCCTTGCAACAACCCGGTTCCCTCGCGCGCTTTGTCACCACTCGCGTGGTCTTTGGCGCGGGCGCTTACGGTCACGCGTCTGGCGGCACGCTGGAAACGGTGCAGGCGATCGGGCGCGACCAGATCACGCAGCTCTATCAAAAATATTATCAGCCGCGCAATGCCGCCTTTATCCTCGCCGGAGACATCACGCTGGAGCAGGGGAAAGCTTTCGCGCAAAAGTTTTTTGGCGACTGGAAAAACGGCGAGGTTGCGCCTAACGAACAGGTAAAATCCGGCGCGGCCGACTGGAAGCCGAGCCAGGTCGTAGTCGACATGCCGGAAGCGGGCCAGGCCGCAGTGACCGTGGCCCGACCGGCGATCGAACGCGCTTCGCCCGATTATTACGCCGCGCTGGTCGCCAATGCTGCCCTCGGAAACGGATTCGTCTCTCGCCTCAATCGCGAAATTCGAATCAAACGCGGGCTGAGTTACGGCGCCGGCAGTTCGCTCGATCCGCGTCGCGAGCAGGGACCGTTTGCGGCCTCCGCCCAAACAAAAAATCAATCGGCCGCGGAAGTGGCCGGCCTGATGGAGTCCGAACTGAAACGCCTCGTGAGCGAGCCGGTGCAAGGGGAGGAATTGAAGTCTCGCCAGGCCGTCCTGACGGGTCGCTATGCGCGTGACCTGGAAACCAATCGCGGCTTCGTTTCTCAGATCTCCGATCTCGCGACTTACGATCTGCCCCTCGATACGTTGGATAAATACATTCCCGCGGTCGACGCCGTCGCGAGCGAGGGAGTGACCGATTTTGCCAGGAAATATCTGTCCGAGCCGACCAGTCTCATCATCGTCGGCAAGGCCGGGGATTTCCTCGAACCGCTCAAGAAAAGTTTTCCTGAGGTAAAAGTGATCGAGCAAAAGAATCTCGATCTCAACCAAACCGACCTAACGAAGCGAAAGTAATCAGGGTAGCGTACCCGCCGCGGCGGGTGCGCTACCCGAAGGAATGCATCGCAAGGGCCGGATCCTCCAGCCGCTCGGCGTAGAGTTCGCTCCAGCGCGATTCATTCATCGCGCACATCGGGACCGCTTCCCACTCGCCGTTCGCGCGATTTTTGACCGCGCCCTTGAAGACGCACGCCTCGAGCCGGGCCTGCGTAACAGGGTCGTTAGGCGCGTTCGCCACGCGGCTTGCATCCATGAAGTTGTGCGTGCCGATATTGAGCGTGTGCGCCCTTCCGCGCAGAAGCGAGGTCACCACAGGCAGAGGCAGCCCGCCGGACCCAGCCAGCGCGATCGCGCGCGCCGCGAGCCGCAACGCCAGCCGGGGATGACGGGCAAAGGCGCCCGCAATGCGCCAGGGCAGAAGCGAGTCGCTCGTCATGGTCGAGATCGCTCCCAGGGTCTCCAAAATTTCTGCGATCAACGTCTTTGTCTTTTCGTCGTCAGGCAGAGCCGGCCAATACCGCCCGGTTCGGCGATCGACGAGGAGAACACTACCCTGACCGCAATCGGGATGCCCGCCGAGAAACGCATGGTTATCGAGCCGCACTCCGATTCCTTCGCAAATCTTTTCCCAGGTCATAGCAGGTGTGATTGGCCGCTCAGAGAAAACCGTCCGCCCCGTGTTTGCTTCCGGCTGAAAACTGAGGATGCGCCAGATGCGCGAGCGCGCGGGATCAGCCAGAAACCACCGCACCACTTCCGCCACCGAATCGATGTTGCGCTCCGTCACGGTGCAATTGTGCGCCAGTTCGAGCGGGAGGTCCGTCTTTTGGCGAATGCGCGCGGCGAGTTTCGTGAACGTTTCACGGACCGGATGCAGATCGCTTTCGCTCGTTAGGCGGTTGATTGGAAAACCGTGTCGTCCGGCTTGTGTGAGGTCGATGTGAACCGCGACCTGGCGTAATCCGCCCTCGACCACGAGCGCTTCGAGAAATTCCGGATGCTCGAGCAAAGTCTGGCCGTGCGTCATGAGCATCGGCACCAGCCCGCTGCCCACGGCATAGCGCGTGACCTCGATCAATTCATCCGGCCGCCCCGCGCGCCAATAGGCATCGGCGACATCGCCGCCGGTGATCTGCAAGCCGCTGCCCGGACCCTGAAAACGGCGGTTGGCATCAATCTGCTCCTTCATTTGCGCGAGGGAGGGGATGGGCACCTCGTTCGCGTTGGCCGGGAGATAGCAATGCGTGCAGCGAAACGAACAATAGCTCGCGCCGGTCGTGAAGCCGCAGTGGGTGAGATGGCGGCCCGCGAGCTGGTTCGGCGTGCGCAGTGCGTCAGGCAGAGAATCCCAGCGCGCGCGCAAGAGCGCCTGCTTCTCGGGGTTGATCGGAAAACGAAAAGCGTTCCAGCGCGCGCGCCAGCGGGATGGGCGCGTGGCGCGTGGCTCAATCATTCCGTGCCGCCTCGGCGAAGGCCAGCTCGCCTTCCCGCAGGTCGAGCTCCATTTCCTCCGGCCTGCCGAAAACGGCGGCGCGCTTATCGTGGAACTCACCTTCCCAGCGCGCGACGACGATGGTGGTGAGGCAGTTGCCAACGAGGTTCACGCAGGTGCGGCCCATATTCATGAGCTCATCGACGTCGAAGATCGTCACCACGCCGATCGATCCGTGACCGGCAGGCAGAAAACTGTTCCAAGGTGGAGAGGAACAAGACGAGCGAGGCGCGCGGGACGGCCGCGACGCCCTTGGAGGTGACCATGAGGGCAAAGCATGACCAGCTGATGATCGAGATTCAAACCTAAACATAGCGGTGCCTCGACCACGCCCAATCCCCCTCCGCGCCCGCTTCGGCGAAGTCGGGTAGATCGACGCCTATCGTCGTTAGGCAAGAATTCCAAATCAGGTTTTTCGTCCCAAAAGCTTAAAGCCTTCGGAGCGGGCGACGTAGGTGGCGGCGGTGAGGTCACCGGTCACGTTCAGGACGGTGCGGCACATGTCGAGGATGCGGTCGACGCCGAGGATGATGGCGATGAGAGCCGGATTGATGCCGTAGGTGGCGAGCATGACGATGATGAAGGGTATGGAGCCACTCGGGACGCCGGCGGTTCCGATGCCGCCGAGGATGGCGAAGTAGGCGATGCCGAGTTGTTGCCAGATGGTGAGATCGACGCCGGCGAGCTGGGCGAGGAAGAGGACGGTGACGCCTTCGTAAAGCGCGGTGCCGTTTTGGTTCGCGGTCGCTCCGACGGTAAGGACAAAGCCGTTAATCTCGCGCGGGACGCCAAGGTTTTCTTCGGAGACACGCAGGGCGGTGGGGAGAGTGGCGTTCGACGAGGAGGTAGAGAACGCGGTCAGCATGACCGTCTTAATCCGGCGGAAGAACTCCAGCGGGTTGATCTTGGAAAGGAACCAGACCGAGAGCGAGTAAACGCCAAACATGTGGAGCGCGAAGCCGAGGAGCGCGGTGACGACGAACCAGGCGAGGGCACTGAGGAGATCGAGCCCGAAGC
>JACCZO010000005.1 GCA_013695925.1 Chthoniobacterales bacterium | reverse complement strand
ACGCTGGCGTTGCCCGACGATCTCGTCGTGTCGGTCCTGTCGCGCGACGGCGCCCCGTGCCACGCGGCCTTCGTGCGGGACGGCCGCTTCGAGGTGCGCGGCCTCGCGCCGGGCAGTTACCTCGTCTCCGCGATGTTCTGGGAGCAAGTATCCGACCGCACCGCGACGGGCCACGCGGAGTTAGTGATCGAGCCGAACGAGCGCGAGGTCGAGGTTGGGGTCACCCTGGCGCCGCCGTCGTGAGGGCGTCCTCGACGACGACCTCCTCGCGATCTCGCACACCGCCCCCACGCTCACGGTCGAGCGGACGCTCTCCGCCGTCACGGGGTCGGCGCTTCTAGTTGCCACGGGTCTGGCCAAATGCACTAGTCTTCCGTGCACTCTCACCCTCGTACAGGACGATCGACCCCAACACGAAGCAGTCATGGATCGGACATCCCCCCTTCACATGCATCGATTGGCGCCATTCGCTGAGCACGCGTATGCGCTCCTGCGCGTCGTGGCGGGCGCGTTGTTCATGTTCCACGGCGTGCAAAAGGTCTTCGGCGTTCTGGGCGAAATGCAGCCGGTGGGCTCACAGCTCTGGATCGGAGGAGTGCTCGAGCTCGTCTGCGGCGCCGCGATCGCGCTCGGCCTCTTCACGCGGTTGGCTGCGTTCTTGGCGAGCGGGGTGATGGCTGTGGCCTACATCCAGTTCCACTGGAAGTTCCAGCTCGGCGCTGCGTTCTTTCCCGCGTTGAATGAGGGCGAGCTCGCGGTCCTCTACTGCTTTGTCTTCCTGTACATCGCCTGCAAGGGTGGTGGGCGGTGCAGTCTCGACAACCGAGGACCCCGCGCGTCCTGAACCGCCGGGGCCCTCGCGACCGACCTCGCGGGCGGCTCGTCAGAGCGCCGGGAGGACCATGTCGACGACGTGCAGCACGCCGTTGGTCGCGTAGTGGTCGCCGCTGGCGACTGGAATCCCTCCGATGGTGAGGGCCGCCGTGGCATTGACGACGAACAGTTGGCCGTTCAGCATCGGCAGCTCGTCGAGGCGGGCGATCTCCTCCTGCTGCAACGCGTCCAATGAGAGGTGGCGCTGGAGGAACTCGAGCCGCTGCGCCTGATTGACCGGGTCGAGCAGCGACGCGAGTTCACCCGGCGGCAGCGCAGCGAGCGCGGCTTCGGAGGGCGCGATCACGGTGAACGTGCCTTGCGCCGACAAGGCGACGTCGAGACCGGCGAGGACGATCAGGTCACTCAACGTCGTGAGCCCGAGGTCCGCGATCACCTGCGTCAGAGGGGTCGTCCGCGTCAGGACCTCGTCGACGATGTGCAGCAGCCCGTCCGTCGCCGGGATGTTGAAGAGCGGGCAGCGCTCGCCGTTGATCTGGACCAGATGGTCCTCGACGGACGCGAACAGGAGGTCGCCGCCGAGGTTCTGCGTGTCTCCCGCGAGGAGGAGCTCGAGCGCCGGGCGCCGGCCCGGGAGAACGTGGAACGTCAAGAGGTCAGTGAGCTCGGCGACGTTCGCAGGATCACGGAGGTAGTCGAGTCGACCTGCCGGCAGCGCCTGGAACGCTGCGTCGGTCGGCGCGGCGAGCGTCAGGTTGCCTCCGGTGAGGGCGCCCGCGTGGCTCGCGAGATCGATCAGCTCCCGGAGGATCGTGAAGCCGCGCGCCTCGAGGGTCTCGAGGAGGCTGACGGGCGGCCGCAACACGGCGTTGACCTCGTGCAGAACACCGTTGGTGGCCCACACGTTGCTGACGCCCACGCGGGCTTCGTTGACGAACAGGACGTCGCCCGGCAGATCGATCAAGAGATCGGAGCCCTCGCGCGTCATGAGCGAGCCGATCGCCTTGAGCGTGGGGGTCTCGATCCTGGTGTCGGCCAGGTGGTACTCGAGTAGTGCGCGCAGCTCGGCCACATTGGCGGGGTCGAGCAGGCGCTGCAGCTCGCCCGCGGGGAGCGCCGCAAACGCGGCGTTCGTCGGCGCGAACAGGGTCAGCGAGCCGGGCGCGGCGAGGGTCGCGTCGAGCCCCGCGGCGGTGACGGCTTGCTCGAGCGTCGTGAGGCCGCGGAGCTCGAGGAGCCTCAGCAGCGTGAGCTCCGTGGGGCCCCCGCCGCTGCTCGAGTCGCTGGAGCTGCTGCAGCCAGCGAGACAGAGCGTCGCGACAAGGGGCAGGGAGCGGTAGTGATGGCGAGCGCTGCGTGTGTGAGCGGTATTCATATCAACCTCCAACGAATCCTGCCTGACTTTGGCGCGGGAGGTCGTGGGCTTCGCTCGCGTCTCGCCGCGAGAGCCCCGCGCGGCCACGGTACGCCGCCGGCTCGTCGAGGCGCGGTCCCCGTGTCACACATCGAGTCGATACCGCGATACCGAGCCCGCGCAAACTCCACCACTTCGCGCCTCGCCCCCTAGCCCGAGTTTGCCTGTTGGTTAACGGAGCGTGCGTCAACCGCTGCGGGGCAGGTACGCGTTCACGGGGGGTAGGAGGCCAGGAAGTGCCGTTCTGGGCCGATGACACCATGCAGTGGTGCCCCCCGAGATCGACCCGTCGTGCCCTGGATGCCGCTGGCTGATGGAGCAGCTGGCCGAGCTGCGTGAGGTCGTCGCGAAGCAGACCGAGGTCGTCGCGAAGCAGGGCGCCGAGATCGAGCGGCTCAAGGCGCAGAGGCCGACGACGTCCCGCACGTCGAGCAAGCCGCCGTCGAGCGACCCGCCTTGGCAACGTCCGAACGTGCAGAGGAAGTCGTCCGGCCGCAAGCCCGGCGGTCAACCCGGTCACGCACCTCACCAGCGGCCGCCCACGCCGCCCGAGGACGTCGACGAGGTGAAGTGCGTCAAGCCCGAGACGTGCGGATGCTGCGGCGAGTCGCTCGCTGGCGACGACCCCACCCCCCTGCGACACCAGGTCTTCGACATTCCGCCGATCACACCACGTGTCGTCGAGTTCCTGCTCCATGAGCGGAAGTGCGCCGCGTGCGGCACGGCAACTCGTGCCCAGCTGCCCGCAGGTGTCCACGCGAGCCAGTTCGGCCCGAACGTCACAGCGCTCGTCTGCCTGCTGACAGGCGAGTACCGGATGTCCCGGCGGTCGGTCCAGAGGCTGCTCTCGGACTCCTTCGGCATCGATGTGTCGCTCGGCGCGATCTCGAATATCGAACGTCGCGTGACGG
>JACCZO010000002.1 GCA_013695925.1 Chthoniobacterales bacterium | reverse complement strand
CCTGAGCGATTGCAGCGCGGTCCCGGAGGAAATCGTGCAAACCATCGCGGGCGTGCAGTTGCTCGTAATCGATGCCCTGCGCGAAAAACCGCACCCGACTCACCTGAGCATCGCGCAAGCGCTCGAAGTGGCGGAGCGCGTTCAGCCGAGCCGGACGCTTTTCACCCACATCTGCCACGAGCTGCCGCAAAGCGCTGAAAGCTCATTGCCGCCCAGGACCGGCCTCGCCTACGACGGCCTGAAAATCGAGCTCCACCCGTGAAACCATTCCTCGGCCTGCTCCTTTTCTTGTCGTTAGGCGCAGGCGCGACCGCGGCCGACCTCGCCCCGGCCACCATCGTTGTCTACAATCGGAAGGCTCCGGATGCCGTTGCCCTTGCATACTTTTATGCCAAAGCGCGGCAGATTCCCGACGATCATCTCGTCGGCCTGGAATGTTCGACAGAAGAGGAAATCAGCCGGCAGGAATACGACGCGACGATCGCGGAACCGCTCCGCAAGGTCTTTACCGACCGCAAGTGGTGGACGCTGCGGTCCGCGACAAAGGGCCCGCCTTCGGTGCGGTCCAACAGTATCCGCTTCGTCGCGCTGATTCGCGGCATGCCCCTTAAAATCCGCGCCACCACTGAGTATCCCGGCGACGATATCGAGCCCAACGAGGCTGGAAATCAGAACAATGCCGCGGTGGACTCCGAGCTGGCGATCCTCGCCCTTTTTTCGCGCCAGATTTCCGGGCCGGTCACCAATCCCTACTTTCAGAGTTTTCGCCCGATTCTCGAGCTCGGCCAATTGCCGATCATGCTGGTCTGCCGGCTCGACGCACCGACTCCAGAAATCGTTAGGCAAATGATCAGCGACGGAATCGAGGCCGAGAAATCGGGACTCTGGGGACGCGCCTATGTCGATGGCGCCGACCAATCTACCGCCGGATTGGCCGACGGCGATCAATGGCTGAAAAGTGTGGTCAAAGATCTCCGCCAGGCCGGTATTCCGACAGTCTACAACTCCGAGTCCGATCTTTTCCCAGCCGGATTTCCGATGAACGATTGTGCCCTTTACTACGGTTGGTACTCCGGGGGCATGACCGGTCCATTTACCGATGCGGGTTTTGCTTTCAGACCCGGCGCGGTCGCGGTTCACATCCATTCCTTTAGCGCCAATACCCTGCGTTCGCCCGGCGCAAATTGGGTCGCGCCTCTCCTCAGTAAAGGCGCGGCTGCTTCGTTAGGCAATGTTTACGAGCCTTATCTCCAGCTCACGGCGCATCTCGATATTTTTAATGACCGCCTTCTCCACGGCTTCACTTTCGCGGAGAGCGCGTACATGTCCCAGCGCGTTCTTTCCTGGATGAACGTCGCGGTCGGTGATCCGCTTTACCGGCCCTTCGTTTCCTGGCTGCAGCTCGAGAAGGGACCAAAGAGCGATTGGCGAATGTCCCACGAATTTGCGGTCCAGAACGGTAGCCGAGCCGACTACCTGGCCGCGGCGCGCAAAACCGCGGCGCGCGCAGAGAACGGACCGATGATGGAAGATCTTGCCCTGAGGGAAAAGGAGAACGGAAATTTTTCGTCCGCGGTCAGCTACCTGCAACAAGCCCGCTCATTTTACAAAGACCCAAACGACATTCTGCGCACGATCGTGGAACAGGCCGAGGCGCTGGCCGAATCGGGGAACAAGAAGGAGGCCCTCAAGCTGATCCGAAACGTGCCGCGACTGGCGCCGGATGCGCCGGCTCTCGCGTTGCTGCGCAAGATGGAGCAGGAGCTGAATCCGCCTCCGCCTGCGCCGCGGCCATCGCCCTAAGGCTGCGATCGCGCGACCGGTGCCGGACGACGGGTTTCGAGACGGAAAATGGTTTCGCCTTCTTTCATCAGCTCGAGGCTGTCGCGCGCGATCGTTTCCAGGTAGGTGGCATCAGTTTTCAAAAGCGCGACCCGCTTTGTCTGGCGCGCGAGAAGCTGCTGCTGCTCGTTTAACTGCGCCTGGAGCTGTTCCATTTCCGCGCGATTTTGCTGCAGCTTTTTGTAGGGCGGGAGGAAGAAACTGATGATGAGCAGCCAAACCGCGATGAAAAGCAGAACGCGCAGAACATGGTTCATCTGCTGCCAGATGCTGGCTTCGCGTCGCGCTCTTAACTCGCCGTAGCCGGTCCCGTCCACTAGCGCATCTTACCTCCGAAGACTCCCTTGTCACCCAGTTCCTCCGCGATGCGCAGAAGTTGGTTGTACTTGGCCACCCGGTCGGTTCGACAGAGCGACCCGGTCTTGATTTGACCCGCGTTCGTCGCGACCGCGATATCGGCGATCGTGGTGTCTTCCGTTTCGCCCGAGCGGTGGCTGATCACAGAAGTATAATCGTTCGCTTTCGCGAGATCGATCGTGGCGAAGGTTTCGGTCAAGGTGCCGATCTGATTCACTTTCACGAGAATGGAATTGGCCACTCCAAGGTCGATGCCTTTCCGCAGGAATTCGACGTTCGTCACGAATAAATCGTCGCCGACGAGCTGGATTTCTTTGCCTAACCGATCAGTTAATTTCTTCCAGCCATCCCAATCGTTCTCCGCACAACCGTCCTCGATTGAGATGATGGGAAACTTTTTCGCGAGCGATTCGTAGAGGTCGATCAGTTCGTCGGCCGAGCGCTTCGAGCCATCCGATTTCTTGAAAACGTAGGCGTTCTGCTCCTTGTCGTAGAACTCCGAGGAAGCGGCATCGAGCGCGA
>JACCZO010000485.1 GCA_013695925.1 Chthoniobacterales bacterium | reverse complement strand
ATCTGCGAGCTGAACCGGATTCGCTTTTATTCGCCGAACAAATCCGAGCTTCCTTTTGAACGAATGTTTGCCGGGGAGGATTTTCTCGCGATGAAGCGCGGCTGTTTCGGGCCGATTCGTTTTTTTGTTCCGAGCAAGGCGCTGGACAAGGCGAGTGTCATTCTGCATCTGCGCGACCCGCGCGATGTCCTGGTCTCGATGTTTTTCTCCTACTGCTACATGCACGCGGGTGAGATCGAGGCCCAGACCGGTTACCGGAAAGAAGTGGCGGAGGCCGGGATCGATCGCTTCGTGCTCGATATGGTGAGCGCGCCCTTTTACGATTACCGCGGCGATTACGGGATCGGTTCCCGTTACAAAAAGTATGTCGGGACCGTGCTCGATCGTTACCAGCGCTATCTCGATGAATTGCTCGCGCGTCCCAACACCACGGCCGTCTCCTACGAAGAAATGGTACTTTCGTTTCCTTCCTGGCTGGAAAAAGTCACTGGCGCTTTCGATCTGAAAGATCCGGAGGAGACGCGGGCCATCGTGACCGAGCGCCACGCCAACAGCGTCGCGGCGGGCGAGGAAGACGTCTGGTCGCACAAGCGCAAGGTCACGCCGGGCGATCACCGGGAAAAACTGCAGGCGGAAACCATCCGGGAACTCGATCGGGTCTTCGCCCCGGTGCTGGAAAGATTGGGTTATTCCGACGCGGCGTACGCCGAGACCGGCGTACCGGTCCCGCGGTGGTAGCTGGGACGAACAGGCTATTCCTGTTCTTGGCGTCATGCAGATCGACACGGCATCGACCATTGTATGATAACGACCCTGAACATCGACGACGCGCTGCTCGCCAAAGCGGGCGAATGCACGGATGAATTCGAGGAGACAGCACTGGTGCGGATGGGGCTCGAAGCGCAATCTGCGGGACTCGCTTCCGCACGCGTCGTTCATCGGCTTTACCGGGACGCCGATCGAGAAGACGGACGCCAATACGCGCGCGGTCTTCGGCGATTACATCAGCATCTACGACATCCAGCGCGCCGTAGCGGACAACGCGACGGAGTTGGAATGTCGAATTCGGAATGTCGAACTGCCTGAACTTCGAAATTCTCACTTCTGCATTCGCACTTCCTACGGTGCCGGGTGGCGAAGCTGGGGTTGAACCAAAGCGAGCTGCCGGAGATCGACGAGGAATTCGAAGCGATCATCCCGCAGTCGCGGGACGAAGAGCTGACGCGCAAAGAGAATCGAACGGCATGGGGGTGCCGCGAGATGGACGGAGCGAAGCGCAGCCCGAACGGGTGCAGGAGTCGAGGACGACGACTGCATCAAGCTCAAGACGAAGTGGGCCGCGCTCGAAGCGTTGGTCGGGAATCCGAAGCGGATCGATCTCGTCGCCGCCGATCTGGTGCAGCACTACGAGCGCCGGCTCGCGCCGTGTTGACATCAATGATATTGTTCAGCGTTTCCCGAGAAGGAAACTCGCTTTCTCTGCTCGTAATGCCATTTTCTTTTTCTCACCGTAAAGCGACCCAAGCGCTCAATTTCTTCGCGGCCAAGGCCGGAGGGAAGATCAGCAAAATGAAGGCGCTAAAGCTCGTCTATTTTGCAGATCGATATCATCTGCGCAAGTACGGCCGGCCTGTTGTTGGGGACGAATATGTAGCGATGAATTACGGGCCGGTCGCTTCAGGGACAAAAGACCTGGCCGAGATGAGCGATTTCCTGGGCGAAGAGGAAGCGCGCTATGCCAAGAAATTTATCGAACCATCCGAAAGCGGGCGAATGTATAGCTCTCTTTCCGGTGTGGATGAAAAGGTGTTTTCCGAGAGCGATCGCGAAGCGCTCGTCTTTGCGTGGACCCGGTTCGGTCGAGTAGAGAAATTCGCACTCTCAAAATTAACGCACCGTTATCCGGATTGGAAGCGACATGAAGCGGCGCTTCGAAGCAACGTCGTGAGTCGGGTGCCGATGAATTACCGGGATTTTCTTGAAGACCCGGAAGGGAATGTCGAACCGTGCCATGCGCTGGCAGCAAAGGAGCGCAAGGCCATCGCGAGTGGTATTGACGAAATCGCGGTCTTTGAGCGTTTGTGGCGTTAACGCGTGCCGGATGAACGACTGCCGCTGGAACTTCGGGTCGGCTTAAGAGCCGGCAGCGTCTATTATTTCCAGTCGCGCGAGTTAACATCCGAGCGGCCGCACTTTTTCATCGTGGTCAATCGCGATCCAATCGGGTCGCAACTTCTTCTGCTCACAATCGTGACCTCCAATGTCGCGGATGCTCGCACCCGAAACCGCAATCGAGTGCAGACCATTGTTGAAATCACGCCTGCCGAATACAGAACTCCGAGCGGTCAGCGGCCGCGCGTGCGCACGGTCTGGCAGCTGGATGACGGCACAATTGCACCGCGATTGATCACCGCGTATCCTCTCGAGGCTCAATCATGATTAAGGAACACGATTGTGTGGTGCTAACGAAGAACGTGTCGACGGAGGGTCTGGAAACGGGCGACGTCGGAACCGTTGTGCACATTCACAAGGACGGCACAGCATACGAAGTCGAATTCATGACGCTGACCGGCCAGACTGTTGCGGTTGTCACACTGCTGGCCGGCGACGTTCGACCATTGAGCCGCCGAGATCTGGCGCACGCGCGCGAATTGCAAACGGTTTAGCATGCGTTGGCTTGTCGCGGCCAAAGTAAAACTGTCGCTCGACGCCGAAGGCGACTACCAAGAGATCACCTTTTCAAACGCGCCGGGATACATACGCGAGTCTTCGGCACCGTGAGGAAGCGCGGATTGAAACTAACGTCACGCAAGGCAACTCCGGCTTGTACGGTGCCGGTGACAACGCCTCGTTAGTGCAGGCGTCGTCCGGAGAAAAATCCCGCCCGCTATTCCAGCGGCCGGCGTTTCAGCTCCCAGACTCGGAGCGCGGCGAGGAGGAGACGGCGTGTTCTTTCCATCCGGCCCATGGGGACGGGGTGATCCGGCGTGGCGGCGGCCTTCTTCACGGCCGGCGCTTCCCGCCCGGGTGCGCCGCTGGCGCGGTGCCTGGGCTTTTGCGGGGCAGATTTCTTTTTCTGCCTGGGTTTTCCGCCGGTGGGATTCAGCTCTGCCATATTCAACTATCGGCAAAGGACCTCCCGCGCCAACTCTGTGACCGGGGCCAAAAATCATCGTCCACCGAGGAACAGACGCCAGGGCTAACGAGGGGGCAAATGAACGGTCGCGAGCATGCAGCGGGCGCTGCCGCCGGCCAGCTCGATCGTCGGCAAATCGAGGGGAACGATGCGGGCGAAACGCTCGATCGCCGCGCGCTTTTCGGCGCCGAGGTGCGCAGCGGCGCGGGCGGAAAGAACGACGAGCTTTTCCTGCTCATTCTGCAACTCGAGCGCGTTACCGGCGAAATTATTGATCTGCTCCGGTGACAGGGAAATGATCGTTTTGCCAGTGGATTCAAGACGTTTCCGGACGCTCTGGCGCTGCGCGGTGTCAGGAATGTTCTCCAGCCCGACGAGCGCGAAGTTCGTGCCGAGACACATCATGACATTGGTGTGATAGATGGCCTGGCCGTCGGCGCTCGTGCTCTGGAAGGTGACCGGTTCAAAATCGAAATCCGCGCAAAATTTTTCCAGCGGCTCGCGATCTGCCCTTCGGGAAAGCGAGACGTAGGCGATTCGATGCAGATGATCGAGAACCAGGCTTCCCGTCCCCTCGAGGAAGAGCCCGCGCTCCTCGAAGTGGGAGTAATCGACGACCTCCGTCGCGTGGTAGTGCGCGCCCAAGAGCTCGATAATGTCGGCCCGTCGTTCCGCCCGGCGCGACGGGGTGTACATGGGAAAGAGCGCAATCCGCCCGTCGTGGTGGGTCGAGAACCAATTGTTAGGGAACACGGCATCTGGCTTGGGCGGAGAGGGCGTATCCTCAAATTGATGAACCTTCACCCCCGCCGCCGTCAGAGCCTCGACCGCGCGATCAAATTCGGCCCGAGCTTGGAGCGAAACCTGCTCAAACGATTCCGGCTGCGCTTTTTGCTGAAATGAATTGTCGAGCGCGGTCTCCGGGTTGGGAAAGAACCGGCTCGGACGAATCATTACCACTGCACTCGCGCTTTGTTCCGACATTTATTATTTCAAGACGCCCTCGGACGATAGCTGCAGCCGGTCTGCCGGACAACGTCGGGAGCGATGGACGAGTTAACAGAATTTCGGCTGGTGGGTTGACACCGAATGAGTGATATCGGGTTTGGTGAGGCGTGCTGGAATACTGCACCGGGATGGCACTGCCGCTGGGGCGCGACGACTCGGTGGCGGTAAAGCTCAACTTTCCGTTAGGCTTTGGGTCGAGGTCTACAATCTCCAGTAGCAGACTTCATTCGCCCTGCCGGACATGCGCGACCGCGCCGGGTCGACGTTGCGCGTGCCGGTGGCGGCCTCTAGCATGATCGCGGCAATGCACACTTCCTCCGCGGCTTTCAAAATTTCGACCCGAGGCAAAGGCACCTACGAAATCACCCGCCAAGTTGCCGATGCGGTCGAGGCGAGCGGGGTCGCTAACGGCACGGTTACCGTCTTCGTTCGGCACACCAGTTGCAGTCTCGTCATTATGGAAAACGCCGACCCGAGCGCGCGGCGCGATCTCGAGAAATTCTTCGAGCGTCTGGTGCCGGAAGACACGCCCTGGTTCGAGCACACTGCGGAAGGCGCGGACGACAGCACCTCGCACATTCGTGCTGTGCTTACCCGCTCGAGCGAAGTGATCCCGATCGCGGACGGGCGAGTGCAGCTCGGCACCTGGCAGGGGATCTTCCTCTTCGAACATCGCCGCGCCTCGCATCAGCGCGAGATCGCGCTCAGCACCATCGGAAGTTAGGCCTCTGGCCTGACTCGGCCGACGGGCTTCCAGCCGGTCGGTTCCGGCGAGACACATGTCGACATCCTTTCTGGCTTTCGTTAACCTCCCACCCGCTTGAAAACTTTGCCCGAGTCCCGCAACCGCCACAACGCGCTCCGCGATCGGTGGGAAATCCCGACCGTCGATCAAATCATGATCGAGGAACGGGCGGCCGCCTTCACCAAACGCAGCATCAAGACTTCGAGCAAGCTCGCCGGCTTAAAGCTGGCGGTCTCGATGATGGATCTGACCACGCTGGAAGGTAAAGATACGCCCGGCAAAGTCGCCTTCCTCTGTCGCAAGGCGATGCAGCCGATCGATCCGCGCTACGACGTCCCCTCGTGCGCCGCGGTCTGCGTTTATCCGAATCTCGTTAGGGTCGCGAAGCGTTTCCTGGGTACTTCTGGGGTGAAAGTCGCCTCCGTCGCGACCGCTTTCCCGACCGGCCGCATGCCGCTCGACTTGAAACTCGAGGAGGTCCGTCGCGCATCCGGCGACGGCGCGGACGAGATCGACATGGTGATCGATCGCGGTGTTTTCCTGGCCGGCGATTACAACCGCGTCTTCGACGAGATCGCCGCGGTCAAGGAGGCCTGCGGCAGTGCACACCTGAAAGTGATTCTCGAAACCGGCGAGCTCCAGACCTACGACAACGTCCGCCTCGCGAGCGAAATTGGGATGCGGGCCGGGGCCGATTTCATCAAGACTTCCACCGGCAAAATCGCTCCCGCCGCCACCATCCCGGTCACCCTCGTCATGCTCGAGGCGATCCGCGATTACTTCTACGAAACCGGCGTCCGCATCGGGATGAAACCGGCCGGCGGCATCCGCAACGCCAAGCAGGCGCTGGCCTACCTCGTGATGGTGAAGGAAACGCTCGGCGACGATTGGCTCACCCCGGATCTTTTCCGTTTCGGCGCCAGCACCCTGGTCAACGACGTCCTCATGCAGATCGTGAAGACGGTCGATGGCAACTACCAGAGCGCAGACTATTTCTCCCTCCCCTAACGACCCCGGACCTCGGCCAGGAAGAACTCCTGCCCGCCCGGCAATTGGTGAAACGTCAGGATATTTTGTCAAAAATTAAGGAGCACGTTGCGTTATGGAATGGATGAATGACCCACAGGCCTGGATCGGCCTTCTCACCCTCACGGCCCTGGAGATCGTGCTCGGGATCGACAACGTGATTTTCATCTCCATCCTCGCCGCGAAGTTGCCCAAAGAGCAGCAGGATCGCGCCCGCCGCACCGGCCTCGCCCTCGCCATGGGGATGCGAATTCTCCTGCTCCTTTCGCTCTCCTGGATCATGGGATTAACCCGGCCGCTCTTCTCCTTCATCGGCTTCGAGATGACCGGGCGCGCCCTCATCCTGATTGTGGGCGGTCTGTTTTTGATCGCCAAAAGCACCCACGAGATTCACGAGAAACTGGAAGGCGGCGAGGTGGGCCGGACGCGGCGCGTCGCGCCCTCGTTCGCCTCCGTGCTGCTGCAAATTATTCTGCTCGATATTGTCTTCTCCCTCGATTCGGTCATCACTGCGGTGGGGATGGTCGAGGAGCTGGCGGTCATGATCGTGGCGGTCGTGCTCGCTGTGGCGGTGATGATGTTTGCCGCGAAAACGATCAGTGAATTCGTCGAGCGTCATCCCACCCTCAAGATGCTGGCCCTGAGTTTTCTTCTCCTCATCGGGGTCAACCTCATCGGCGACGGACTCGGCTTCCATATTCCGAAGGGCTACACCTATTTCGCCATGGGTTTCTCGGTCATGGTGGAAATGCTGAACCTGAAACTCCGGAAGCGTCGCGTCCAGGCGTGATGGCGGGTTGCCAGCCGCTAGAGATCGAGGGTGAAATGATGCGCGGCGATGATCATCCGCTTCGCCAAGTAGAAACGGTGCGCCGCGAAACGCTGCACGCCCGAGTCGAGATCAAGTTTCCTGCAACCGGCCGCCCGCGCCTCCGCCACCAGCCAGTCGAAAAGGGCGCCCCCGTAGCCTAACGAACGGCCGGACTCGTCCGTGATCAGGTCGTCGACGTAACAAAAGCGCCCGGCGAAAAGGGATTCCGACATCCGGTAACCCGCCACCGCGCGCACCGCGCCGTCATCCTCCAGGAAGGCCAGCCGAAAGCCGTCGCGCCGCTGCCGTTCCACCTGTTCGGTAAACTTTCCCTCGTCCTCGAAATGGGTCCGCAATTGACGCATGACCGGGAAACAACGCGCCACGTTTGCCGGAGTGAGTGCTTCTTCGATTCGAAATTTCATCTTTGTTCGCTCAGGCCGGCGATTTGCCGGCGCGCCGCTTCTGTCCCAACTCTTCGAGCAGCTCAATCTGGATCTGCTGGATCTCGAAGAGCCGGTTGTATTGCTTGCGCAGGAGGTGATCGATTTTTTCGTGCAGATGCCGAATTTCCAGCTCGGCTTTCAGGTTCACCTTGTAGTCGTTTTCGGCCCGGGCCCGGTCGCGCGCTTCCGCCCGGTTCTGGCTCATCATGATAATCGGCGCCTGGATCGCCGCCAAACACGACAGGATCAGGTTCATCAAGATGAAGGGGTAGGGATCGAAGGCCCGCGTCGCGAGGATGATGCCGTTGATCACAATCCAAATCATGAGCACGGTGAAAAAGACGATGATGAAGGTCCAGCTCCCGCCGAAGGACGCGATCTTATCCGAGAGCCGCTCACCGAAGGTCAGATCCTTATCGAACTCCTTCCCGATATTCTCGGACAGAATTTCGTGTTCCTGCAGACTGTCGATCACTTCCTGGTCGAGCACAGTCAGCTCGCCGATCTCATCCTCGAGCACTTCCTTCACGTAATCGCGCCGCAAATTTCCGAGATCATCGAAGCAAACAAAACCCTTCGGATCGAACCCGGAAATTTTCCTTTGGATGAACTCAAGGAGCGAAGGCCGGAGCAAATCAGCGGGCGTTCCGGCATTGGGCGACGTCGCGCGGCGACAGACCTGACACTGCGGCTTGGAGTTTTCCGCCACGAAACGAAATGGAACGCAAGCGCCCGGTTCTGTCGAATGCGTCCCGCGGGAGCATCGGAATATTGAGCGTCTGGAGAAATGGCCGCGACTCCAGGTAGCGCACACGTCTCGTGTGCTGGTCGCGCTGTTCCAGCGCGACGAACTTTCGCAGGTTATTCGTTAGGCTGGATCGCTTCCGAATACCCACGTCGGCAAAAGTGCGCGACAGTGAACAACGTCGCCAGCACTCGGGACGAGACCGTTACCCGGGGCGCTCGCATCTCATTGCTTGAAGGCGACTCGGGCGCTCCTAAGCTGAGCCATGCTGCGAGCCGACGGTTCCAACTCAGCCTGACGATGCGTGTCCTGGCGATCGACGCATCTCTGCGCAACTCCGGCGTCGCGATTATCGACTTCGCCGGCGGGAAATTTCAGGCGCTTCATTTCGGCGTCATTCGTAACCCCAGCTCGCGCACCATGTCTTCCTGCCTCGTCGCGATCCACGATCGGCTGGCCGAATTAATCCACCAACATGAGCCCGATTGTTGCGCGCTCGAGGCGGTCATTTATGTGCAGAGCTACAAGACCGCGATCACGTTAGGCGCGGCCCGCGGCGCCGCAATCCTGGCGGCTGCCGGGCGCGGTCTTGCGATTTTTGAGTACGCGCCCAAGCGGATCAAACAGGCGACGGTCGGCAACGGCGCGGCCGATAAGTCGCAGGTCGCCTTCATGGTCCGCGCGCTCCTTAGCCTGACGGAAACACCCGGCCCGGACGCGGCCGATGCACTGGCCATCGGTCTCACCCATCTGCGCGCGCAGGAAGGAGCGCGGCTCGGTTTGCCGGGCTCGGCTCGGATATGAAGCCCACGCTCGAGACGCGTTGGTTAGGCCGAATCAATTTTCCGGACGCTCTCGCGCGCCAGGAAGCACTGGTCCGCGCCAAGCGCGCGGATCCGGCCGCGCCGGACGAGCTCTGGTTGCTGGAACACGAACCGGTTTACACCATCGGTCGCGCGCCTGATCAATCGAGCCTGCGCGGCGCAGCGCACCTGCCGCATCCGCTGGTTGCGATCAATCGCGGCGGGCAGGCAACTTATCACGGCCCGGGGCAACTGGTGGGTTACTTTCTCATCGACCTGCGCCGTTACGGACAGGATCTGCATCGTTATTTGCGATGGATCGAAGACCTCCTGATTGAGGTGCTTGCTTCCTCCGGAATCAACGCCACGACGCGCACCGGCCTGACGGGTGTCTGGGTGGAGCAACGCAAGATCGCCTCGATCGGCGTCGGCGTGCGGCATTGGATCACGATGCACGGCTTCGCGCTCAATGTGTGCGGCGACCTCGCGCCTTTCGGCCACATCACTCCTTGCGGGATCACGAACGTGACCATGACCTCGATCGAAAAAGAAACCGGCACCGTGTTGGAATTGAAAACCGTGGCCACCTCGGCGGCAAAGTTGGCCCGTAAACGCGTCGCGAATCTTGCGGGGCGCGCATCTGCTTTTTCTCCTAAAATGCTTACGACATTTACCGCCGATTAAGTGCGCGTCAGGTGGCGCTCGCGAAAAACCTTCGCAAGGTGTCGCAGCGCACGTAACCGAATTGTTACTATCCCTTTATCGGAAGCGGTCGTTTCTAGTGCTAGAGCGTGTCATGCACTTTTGAGCAAATGGAAGCAACGGATGAAGGTAGCCGCCCCTCTGAGTCCGGGGAGCGCACGCGCCTCGCGTGCTGGCGCTGGCGCCCCGCCAGCGCGAACTTTCCTGGTTTGCGACACGGGCTCATCGCGCCCGGCAAAGCCTGTTTCGGCGAGGCGCCGCCGTAACGCAGCCCGAGAGGGCGAGGCCGGGCTTTCCAACCAGCCCGCGAGGCGCGTGCGCTCCCCGGGACTTGCACCGCGCGCAGAAAATCATCACTCCGTCACCCTTGTTCTGTGCTGCTCCAAAGTGCATGACACGCTCTAGGACTGAGCAGGAACGAGAGGACATCTATGATAATCATTGGCTCAAAATTTTACGATCGTTTGACTCTTTGCCGCGGAACGGCAATCGCGGCGATCGTCCTGACTTGGTTTATCACTGCGCAGATGGCGCAAGCAGCCGCTGGTGATCTCGACCCGACATTCGGAACGGGCGGCATGGTGACGACCGATATTAGCCGTAGCACCGACATCGCCAATGCGGTGGCCGTCCAGGCTGATGGCAAATCGGTTGTCGTCGGGACGACTTATAAAAACAATGATTACTCGAGCGAGGACTTCGTCGTCACCCGTTACAATACAGACGGTACGCTCGACAGCACGTTCGGCCGAGGAGGCAAAGTGAGAACAGATTTCCCCGGCCTGGCCGCGGTCCCCTCATCGGTGGTGATCCAAACTGACCGCAAGATCGTGGTCGCGGGTGGCGCCTTTCCGCTCTTTACCTTCGCCGGCAATATCAAAGTGGTCCGCTACAACTCGAACGGATCGCTCGATACGTCCTTTGGTGTCGGTGGAATTGTGACGACCAATTTTCCCCAAGGCAGTTACGCGTTTGACGTGGCCTTGCAGACTGACGGCAAGATCATCGCCGCCGGGACCGTCTTCGTAGCTTTCAATCCGGGCGAATCTTCCAATACCGATTTTGCGCTGGCGCGTTATAACCCGGATGGAACCCCGGATGCCACCTTTGGCAATGGGGGCCAGGTCTCAACTGATTTTGTCGGTTTCGAAGACGATGCCTTTTCGGTCTTGATCCAATCCGACGGAAAGATTGTCGCCGTCGGCTCCGCTAATGACCCTGCGACTTTCTACGACTTCGCCGCGGCGCGTTATCTCAGTAATGGCACGATCGACACGACTTTCGGTGTCGCTGGGAAAGTGCGGACCGACTTCGGCGATCAAAACTTTGATCGGGCGCGCTCGGCCGCGCTGCAATCTGATGGCAAAATCGTCGCTGCCGGGTTCGCTATTTCCCACGGCGGAGGAGTCCAGAATTTTGCGGTCGCGCGCTATACCGCAACCGGCATCCTCGACACCACTTTTAGTCGCGTGGGGAGAACCCAAATCGACTTCGGCAATTGCTGCCAAAGTGCCACCAAGGTTCTGCTGCAAAGCGACGGCAAAATCATCACCGTCGGCGGTTCGAACGGCGAGTCGGGCGACGACGACTTTTTGCTGGCGCGTTTGAGTTCGCGCGGCTCCCTGGACAACACCTTCGGTATCGGCGGCGAGGTGCGCACGTCATTTGGAGATCTAAATGGCGGAGCCAACGGGGCTGCACTTCAATCCGATGGAAAGATTGTGGCGGTCGGATTTCAAGCCACATTTAGCAATCAATTCGCCAATTTTGCCTTGGCGCGCTACTTGGGTCAGTAATCGCTGATTTCCGGTCTGCCCGACGCATTAGCGGGCCAGCGCGATCTCTTGCGTTTCCTCGAGGAACGTTCATCGAAGCATCTGTTCTTCAGCGGGGGAATTGGGCCGGCGCATCGAACACGCCTGCACCGTGCCTCTAAAGACCAAAGCACTGGACGCCGCTGCGATCTGTCATTCATTGAGAGCATGGCCATTCTTCTGGAGGACAATTTCGACGACATCATCGGCAAGGCGCAACGCGGCCTCGGCCTTTCCGACAGCCAGCTCGCCGAGAGATCCGGCGCCAGCGCGGAGGCAATTCAACAGCTGCGCGACGGAAAATTCGATCCCGCCACGGTCGCACGGATCGCTCCGGCCTTGCAATTGAACGCCTCCGCTTTGGCCGAGCTCGCCCAGGGAAAATTTCGCCCTAACGAAATCGAGTTGGACGGCCTGACCCAGTTCAACACCCCTTATCACGACATGCAGGTGAACGCCTACCTCGTCTGGGACCCGGCGAGCAAGGAGGCAATCGCTTTCGACAGCGGAGCGGATTGTTCGACCATGATCGAATACGCGAAAGCGAATGGCCTAACAATCAAACTCATCTTGCTCACTCACGCTCATCCCGATCATGTGGCTGATCTCGAACGGCTCGCCAAAGCAACCGGCTCGCCGATCTATCTCTCGAGCCGGGAGGAAGCGGACGGCGCGCACGCAATCGAAGAAGGGAAAGAATTCGCCGTCGGAAAATTACAGGTCGAGTCCCGCCTTACCTGGGGTCATTCCCCCGGAGGGATGACTTTCGTCGTCACGGGACTGGAACGTCCAGTCGCGCTTGTGGGCGACTCGCTTTTCGCCGGCTCGATGGGCGGCGGCAACGTCTCCTACCAGGATGCCGTGCGGAACAACCTCGAAAAAATTCTCACTTTGTCTGACAACACTGTGCTTTGCCCAGGCCACGGTCCCTTGACCACGGTGGGCGAGGAGAAAAAACACAACGCGTTCTTCGCCGGGCGAATTTGATTTATGAACATCGCATTTGTTGGAGTTGGCCGGATGGGCGCAAACATGGCGCGGCGCCTGAAGGACCACGGCTTTCACATCACGGCGGTTTACGACGTGCATCGCCCCAGCGCCACCACGCTGGCCCAGGAGCTGGGCAGCTTCGCCAGTCAGTCGTTAGGTGAAGTCACCGCTGCGGCGGATGTCATCATCACCGTGGTGTCGGACGATGCCGCGATGCGGGAGATTTTTTCCGCGCCGGACGACAACCTGCTGGTCAACGCGCGCGGCAAGCTGTTCATCAACTGCGCCACGGTTTCGCCCGAAGTACACCTCGAGGTCGAGGGCCTGGCGGAAAAAGCCGGCGCTGAGACGCTCGAAGCCTGCATGGCCTCCAGCATCACGCAGGCGCGCGAAGGTTCGCTTTACCTGATGTGCGGCGGGGAAAAATCGGCCTTTGCCCGGGCCGAACCGATCCTGCAGGCGCTCGGTTCCAAGATTCGCTACATCGGCGCCTCCGGACAGGCGGCGAAAGTGAAAGCGCTGGTTAACATGGTGATGAATATCAACACCGCCGGCCTGGCCGAAGGCTTGGGGCTGGGCGACGCGCTCGGGCTCGACCTCACGATGTTGCGCGAAGTGTTCAGCGAAACCGGCGCCGGATCGCGCGTCCTCCAGACCGACGGCGAGGACATGCAGAATCGCGATCACGCCTGCTTCTTTTCTGCCGCGCATGCGGCGAAAGACAGCGGCATCGCCTTGCATCTGGCCGAAATGGCCGGGCTCAAGTTGCCGCTGGCCCGGGCGACGAAGTCGCAATATGACCGGATGATCGTTGAAGGCCTCGACGAGCTGGACAAGTCCGGCGTGGCCGAGCTCACCTTCAAAGGGCGTCACGCATTTCGCGGGTAGGGTGGGCGTCCCGCGCGCCGGTTTCGGCATCTTGCCGAAACAATCTTTGAGAAAGGGCGCGGGCAGAAAAAGTTCGCGACCCCGAA
>JACCZO010000458.1 GCA_013695925.1 Chthoniobacterales bacterium | reverse complement strand
CGCAACTGTCCGGAGAGAAACCCCACTCGACTACAGAGACTATTGCGAGTGCCGGAGATTCAGAATGCCCGGAACGCGGACGCGGCAGCGGCGGGCAATGCCGGGCATGGTAGTGCGGGTTTCGTCTGTGGATTGTCCGGGGGCTAAGGCAGAGCGAGCGGGGCTTTTCTGTCCGGCAGGTCTCAGTATATCTCTGCAAACCGCTCAAATTCTTCAACTTTGCTTTTGGGAACCAAAGGCCGCAATTTTTCGCTTTGCAGAATAGCCCGAATCGTCCGGGCGGAGAGGGCAATCTCTAGCTTAAAACGCTCTAAATCGCGTTCGGCATCTCGCAATTCAATCTCTCGCAATTCGATGTCCCCAGAAAGCGTCTCGCGATCAGCCTTCGTGATCACGGGACGGCGCTTCGACGTGCGTTTTCCTTGGACGCGCTCCAGTTGCCTCAACACCTTTTCAGGTCGCGCATACAACTCGGGATACGTCTTGGGATGATATTTCTCTCTCAACGCACGATGCAGCTTGGACGCAGAGGATTCCCGAACTTCCTTGCGATGTTTTTTCCAAATTTTATGCTGTCCCGTGGGAGTCATGCCTTCGAACACGCGCGCCGCATGCTGCGTTATCTCCTCAGCATCGATCGCCCGCCTCACTTCGGGAATGTAGGAGTCGACCATCAACCAGTTTGAAACTGTCGTCGCATCGACCCCGAGATACTTCCCAACCTCCTTGTTGTTCATGTCGAAGCTCTTCTTCAGTGTCTTGATGAGCATCGCCCGCTGAGTAGGAAAGAGATCCTGGCGATGTTCATCCAAGATGAAGCGCAACCGATCGCGGTAATCTTCTGGCGACGCAGACCGCGGCACTACATCGATCACACACGGAACGGCGTCATGCTTCAAATACCTCGCGACCTCGAGCCTTCGATAGCCATCGATCAGAACAAATTTTCCATTTCCGAGACTTGAAACGACGAGCGGCTGTTGAACTCCTGTCTGCTCGATGGATTGCCGAAGTTTATCATCCTCTACCGCATTGCCGTGCCTACGGTATTTCTCTGGCACCTGAACTGCAGAGATCGCTAATAGTTTCGCATCGGATACGTTTTTCATTTTAATTTTCCTCCTCTGAGATTGTGTCCATAAAGTCCGAATAGTCGACGCCTTGCGCGTCTAAGCCCTTAGTCAGCCGTTGGTTTTCGTTTAGAAGTCTTCTTAAATTATATGGCCCGAGGGTCCAGTGAAGACGGATCACCTTGAGCTTACCGCGCACTTCCTTCAGTGCCGCTTGAATCTGATGAAGAGAAGTCGTCAAAGCTGACTTTGAAAGAACTCCCTTCTTTTGAAGGCCCTTCGCGGCCTTTACGAGGGATTTGATCTGGCCTGGATCGAGCCGTTCCTCCTTCATGACTTCAACAACGATCTCTTGGGCGTTGGCGTCGACGGAAGTCAGCTCTTCCGCTTGATTCATAGAAAGCTTTTCGATCTCGGCGGTGCCCAATAGCGTATCGGACGCGTGCCGTAAGATGCGGAGATATTTGTAAGCTTGCCCTGTCGTTACGAAATACTTTTGCCTAATCGACTCGATGTCCATTCCGGACTCAACATCGCGCTTGACCAAGTTCGCTTTCTCAAACCAACTGAGCTTCTTCCTCATGACATTTTCAGCGAGGAAGCGTCCAACAATCTCCTCCTCAGGAACGTCAACGATGATGGCCGGGACGCGTGTCCATCCGAGTTCTCGGAAAGCCTGTAGACGCCCTTGGCCGCAAATGAGTTCGTATTTGAAGAGTCCGCCGTCCGAACGTCGACGGTCCGAAGGCGACCACTGGGAAATATCTTTCACATGAATCGGTTGCTTTAGCCCGAGTTCCTTAATGCTTTCCTTGAGTCGCGAATACGCTCCCGGCGCGCGGCTACGTCGCACGAAAAACTTGATGTCATCTGTGCCGATGTCCATAACCTGCATATTATCAGATAGATGCGCAGAATCATGTTTCATTTTATTGTTCTTCATATCGTAATCGTATTTCCTCCATCGCCTCAAGCTTTAACTGTGAAATGCGCTGTTTGCTCAGTCCCAATCGCTTAGCGGTCTCGACGCCCGTTTCCTGGCTTTGGTCAATTCCGAAATGGGACGCTAAAATGTCTCG
>JACCZO010000457.1 GCA_013695925.1 Chthoniobacterales bacterium | reverse complement strand
CCGGTTCTCGGCGCTTTGTTTGTCAGCGTGACGCCGCGGAATTATGCCCGGCTGGTGGCGCTCGGGAGCACGGTCATCACCGCGCTCTTTGCCCTCATGCTCTGGCGGGATTTCGATCCGAACGCCGCCGGCCTGCAGATGGTGGCGCGCCACGCCTGGATTCCTGCGATCGGCGCCGAACTGCATGTCGGGATCGACGGCTTGAGCCTGTTGCTTCTGCTTTTAACCTCGCTCGTTTTCCCCTTTGCCCTCCTGGCGCAGCGCGCGGGCCGCACCTTCTGCGCGCTCATGCTCGTAATGCAGGCGGCGCTCTACGGCACCTTCAGCGCGCAGAATTTTGTCCTTTGGTTCTTGTTTTACGAGGCGAGTCTGATTCCCGGCTTCCTGCTGATCAAGATCTGGGGCGGACCGAAGCGCGACCGCGCTGCGACGAAGTTTTTCCTATACACCTTTCTCGGCAGCGTCGCGATGCTGCTCGCGTTTCTCTATATCTATTTCGTTAGGGGAACATTTGACTTCGCGGAGTTGGCCGCGCTTGGGCGGGGCGGCATTCTCTCCGGCAAAGTGGCCTGGATCGCATTCGCCGGGATCTTCCTCGGGCTGGCGGTGAAGGTGCCGCTCTTTCCATTTCACACCTGGCTGCCCGACGCCTACGAAGCGGCGCCGACCGGGGTCGCGATGGTCTTGACCGGCACGCTCTCGAAAATGGGCGTCTACGGATTCATCCGTCTTCTCCTGCCGCTTTTCCCTAACGAACTCCGGATCGCGGGTCCCTGGCTCCTCGGGCTGGCGGTGTGCTCGATCGTCTTCGCCTCGCTCGCGGCCTGGGCGCAGACGGACCTGAAACGAATGGTGGCCTACCTTTCGATCAACCATCTCGGTTACTGCATGCTGGGACTTTTCGCGGTGACCGCGAGGGCGATCGTGCCGGCGGCGGAAGCGCAGGCCGCGCTGAGCGGAGTTTTCCTGCAAATTTTCAATCACGGACTCACCGCTGCCGCGCTCTTTTATTTTGTCGGCCTGCTCGAGCAGCGGCGCGGGGCGCGCGGCCTGAACGACTTCGGCGGCCTGATGCAGCGCGCGCCGCACTTTTGCGGCTGGATGAGCGTGGCGATGTTTTCGTCGTTAGGCCTGCCCGGTCTGAACGGTTTCGTCGGCGAATTCCTCATTTTCAAAGGCTCCTTCGCGCTCGCCGCCGGTTACACCGCGGTGGCGGCGCTCGGTTTGCTCATCACCGCGATCGTTTTCCTGCGCGCGATGCAAGCGCTTTTCAGCGGGCCGCTGATGGAGACCTGCAGCACCTTTTCCGACCTGCGCCCCGGCGAAAAATGGGTCGTGATCCCGGCCGCGCTGCTCATGTTCGCGCTCGGGATCTATCCCCAGTTTGTCCTCCACATTTTCAACACCACCGTTACGCAGATGGCGCGGTTGTTAGGCTGATGCAGCGATGAAAAAGCAAATCGTGCCCACCGCCCAAATCGCACAGTCGCTCCACTTCCAGCTGCGGGGGGAGGAATGGGAAAACTTGATCTTCCATTATGGAATATCAAAGACCCGTGGCGGTCGGCGGCATCGTCCCTACGCCTTCACAGCACAGGGTGTAGTGATGCTCTCGAGCGTGCTCCGGCGCGAGCGGGCGGTGAAAGTGAACATCGCGATCATGCGCGCGTTTGCAGATTCTGGGGAGCGCACGCGCCTCGCGTGCTGGAGATGGCGCCCTCGCCATCTCGGGCTTTCTCCACGCTTTGCTCTGCGCACAGAACAGAGAAGCGTTTCGGCGAGGCGCCGAAAAGAGCACGCGAGGCGCGTGCGCTCCCCAGAATTCAGCCGCCGATGATCGCCTGGACCATTTATCTCACCTTCGGCGGGGCGGTCTTGCTGCTTTTTTTACCGCGGATATTGACCTGCTGGGCCGCGCTGGCTGTGACCGCAGCCGGGTTCGTAATCAGCCTGGCGGCACTGTTTGAGCGGCAGACCGATTTCGCCCACTTCACCACCATCGTGCGCATTCCCTGGGTGCCAGCGCTCGGCATGAACTACCATCTCGCCGCGGACGGGATCAGCCTGACGCTGACGCTGGTGACGGGACTGACCGCAGTTAGCGCTGTTCTTTTTTCCTGGAAAGTGGAGGAACGGCCTAACGAATTCTTCTTCTGGCTGCTCCTGGTCGTGGCGGGCTCCTACGGCGTTTTTCTGAGCGCCGATCTCTTTCTCTTTTTCGTCTTTTACGAGCTGGTCATCGTCCCGAAATATTTCCTGATCGCGATCTGGGGATCGACCAACAAGGAGTACGGCGCGATGAAACTGACGCTCTATTCCTTCCTCGGCGGCGCGCTCGTTTTCATCGGCATCCTCGCGCTCTATACGAGCGCTGGGTCGCTCGACTTGATGGAGCTGGCGCGGTTTCCCTTTCCTCCGCAACTGCAGACCTGGGCGTTCCCGGTTCTCTTTCTCGGTTTCGCGGTCCTGGCCGGCATTTGGCCGCTGCATACCTGGGCGCCGACCGGCCACGTCGCGGCTCCGACGGCCGGCTCGATGCTGCTCGCCGGGATCGTGATGAAGCTGGGGGCTTACGGCGCGCTCCGCGTCGCGCTCAATCTCTTTCCGTTAGGCTTCCAGATTTGGAGTCAATGGATCGCGGTCTTCGCCGTCATCGGGATTGTTTACGCGGCGGCGGTCGCGCTGCGGCAGAACGATCTCAAGTTTATCATCGGCTATTCGAGCGTGAGCCACATGGGTTTCATCTTGCTCGGTCTGGCCGCTGGAA
>JACCZO010000450.1 GCA_013695925.1 Chthoniobacterales bacterium | reverse complement strand
CAATCCGTCCCCTTTCGTGGCCTCGTTCAGGATCCGGCTGGCGGATTGGATGGTTTTCTGGGCGTCCGCCACCGCCACCTGGATTTTGTCCGCCGCTTCCTTCGCCGAACCCATCGTGCCATCGGCTTTTTCGATCACGCCGTCGATCTTTTTCGAGGACTCGGAGAGGGCCGCGGTGGTCTTGCTCAGGTTATCGAAGGTCTCCTTGAGGTGAGCCATGTTGGCCTTGGAAAGGGCATCGTCGTTCAGCTTGCTCACCGCCGTGTCGATCTTTGCGACCGTGCCGCGCAGGTCCTTGATCAGCGCGCCGCCTTCTTTCGTGATGTCGTCGAGCCCTTCCTCGCGCGCTCCTTCCACCCGCGCCCCATGCGCGATGTAGGCCGTCGGTTTCTCGGTCGGCGGAAAAATGGCCACGAAACGATCGCCTAACAAACCCGAGCTCCCAACCGTGATCGAGCTGCCGACCGGGATCTTGACGAAGTCATAAATTTTCAACGGCACCTCGACCCCCCGGCCGACCGTGACGAGACGTGGCGCGCCCCCCACCTGCCCAACCTTGGCCCCGCCCATCAGGACGTCGGAGCTTTTGAGCAAACCGCTCGCGTCGGCAAAGTGCACCGTGATGGTGTAGTAGCTCTTGAAGCCTTCGCCGATCCGGCCGAACTGCACGATCAGCGCCGCCAGGATGGCAAGACCGACGGCCACGAAAATCCCCACCTTTAATTCCAAGCCGCGATCCTGTTCGTTCATTTCGTTAGTCCGCGCGGGAGGCGCGCCCGATCAGAAAGTCCTGGATGAGCGGGTCCGGCGAAGCCTGAATTTCCGCCGGCGTCCCGTAAAAGTAAATTCGCCCTTCGTGCAGGTAGGCGATGTGATCGCCGATGTGGAACGCGCTCCTCATGTCGTGCGTCACGACCACGCTGGTGACGTGATAGCGCTCCTGCAGCCGGCGAATCAGCCGGTTGATGCTGTCCGAGACGACCGGGTCGAGCCCGGAGGTCGGTTCGTCGTAGAGAATGCAGGAGGGCCGGTTGATGATGGCGCGGGCGAGGCCGACCCGTTTCTTCATTCCGCCGCTCAAGTTAACCGGCATTTTTTTCTGTTGTCCATCCAGTTCGATCACCTCCAGCATCTCGGCGATTTTTTGCGCGATGACCTGCTGGTTGCGCTCGCCCGCCTCGCGCAGGGGAAAGGCGATGTTTTCCTCCACGGTCATGGAGTCGAAGAGCGCGCCGCCCTGGAAAAGGATGCCGACCTTGCGGCGGATGCTGGCTAGTTTCCTTTCGCTCAACCCGATGATGCTCTGGCCGTCGACCCAGATTTCACCTTCGTCAGGCTGCATCAGGCCGATGAGGTTTTTCAGGAGCACGCTCTTGCCGCCGCCGCTCCGTCCGATGATGACCAGCGTCTCACCGGTGCCGACACTGATGTCGACCCCGCGCAGGATTTCCTGCGCCCCGATCCGCTTCTTTAAACCGCGGACGGCAATCATCGTGGAGGGGGTAGAGTGGAGAGTTTTTAGTTGAGGGTTGAGAGATGAAGCGCCGCTGGTGGCTGGCGTTTCCCTCACTGAAGGCGCATCTCTCATCTCTTTCTCTCAACTCTCAGCCATCAACTCTCAACTTCTCCCTCACTGCCATCCGGCCGGGAAAATGACGTTGAGGAACATGGTGAGGAAAAAGTTCGAGATGAGAATTGCGAGCGATGCATTCACCACTGCTTCGGTCGTGGCCCGCCCGACCCCCACCGCGCCCTCGCGGCTGTTGAGGCCCTTGTGGCAACTAATGAAGACGATCAGGATCGCGAAACAAAACCCTTTCGTTAGGCCCATGATGATGTCGCGCAGCAAAGTCCAGCGCACCATATTGGCGACGTAATAAGGCGCGCTGATATCGAGCACATTGACCGAGACGAAGTAGGACGCGATCAAGCCAAAGAAGATGCACTCGGCGACCAGCAGCGGCATCGAGATCATCATCGCCAGCATTCGCGGCACGACCAGGTAATCGACTGGATGAACCGCGAGCGCACGCAAGGCGTCGATCTGTTCGGTCACTTTCATCGTCCCAATCTCGGCCGACATTGCCGCGCCCACCCGGCCGGTCACCATCAACCCGGTAAGGACCGGGCCGAGCTCGCGAAAGAGCGCGGCCGAGACGACCGCGCCGACTCCGGAAGCGACCCCGAGTTTATTGAACTGAAAATAGGTTTGGGCCGCGAAAACCGCGCCCGTAAAACCGCCCGTGATGACGACGACCAATTGCGAGAGCAGGCCGATATCGACCATCTGACGCAGGAACAGCCGCCAGCGCATGCGGTGCGTAACCGCCGATCGGACCGTCTCCGCTGCCAGCACGACCAGCTCGCCGAGATAAATGAAAAAGGAGAGGACAACCGCCCCGATCCCAATCAAGAAGCGGACAACCATGAGAGTTCAATCCGGAGCCACGGCGCGTGCTGCGCCTTGCCGATCAGGCACTGAGGAGCTGCGTCTTGGAGCGCGGCCGCAACTGCGGTGGAATCTCGCCCACGAAACGCGGCTCCAAGCCCAGCTTGGAAAAAATGCTGCGAATCTCGCGCACCGTGATGGTCGGCTCGTCCAACTCCAGGTAAACGATGTCGTGGTTGCTATCGACCTTGTAACGCAGCCCCGCAACTGCCTCGAGCTGATGATCGAGTATCAGAATCTTGTTCAAATCACGGACGCCGGCCGCGTAGACTTCCAGTTCGATCATGACGAAGGCCAGTCTAACCAGCATGAGGGGGCGATGCAAAACTGAAATGCATGCCGGGAGCGATAACAATTACGAATACAAATTGCGCGGATATTTCAGCGGCGACAAAGTTTACGAACTGGTCAGCAACCGCTTTCTGCCGGAGTTTGTCCTTCAGGATTATGAAGTGATCGGGACGAACCCGGCGCCGATTTTCGAAAGCCAGTTGCCCGGCAGCCGGGAGGAGAATCGTCTGAAAATCGAGCGACCCTTCCAGCGGCGCGCCTGGCAGCGTGGGACGGCTACAGGCATTGCGAGGAATGCCAAGCTGCGATAGATGAGGCCCAGCCGCGCTCTATCTCGCCTGATGAAATTTCACCCGTTCAAAGCATTCCTCGTTGGTCTCCTTTTTCTCGCCGGCTGCGAAACGATGCCCGAAGGCATTCAGCAGGCGCGGATCGCGATGCACCAGCGCATTCAGGCGGAGCCGCCAGGGGACTATTTTATCGGGCGGCGCTACTTCAAACGGGATTACAAATTCTGGGGATACGTGCGGCGTCCGGGCCAGCCTTGGACGACCGCCCAACTGGTCATGCTGAACGAAAACCAGAAACTCGCCCCTGACCGGGAGGAGATAAATTTCGGCTTCGACAACGGATACGAGTACAAGCTCTACGGATTCTTCAGCGGCGATAAAGTTTACGAGCCGGCGAGCAACGGCATTTACCCGGAATTTGTTCTCAAGGGCTACGAATTGGTCTCCACCAACCCAGTTCCGATTTTCAAAAGCCAGTACAGCGGTTCGGGTGACAACCGATATAAAATCGAAAAACCAGACTAGTCGTCGCGCCAGCCCTCCTTGTGGACGCCTCCCTCTGGGAGGTGCGGGGGTGGATGTCGCGGCCGCAAACCTCCCCGGTGCCGCGCTTCGCAGAGCGAAGCGTCTACCGGCGCACGCGGCCAGGGACAAACTGGTCGAGGAGTTCATCACCTTCCTCGAAGTCGAGCGCAACGCTTCGCCGCGCACCCTGAGGATTTATCGCGATGCCCTGCGCAATTTCCAGGCGCAGACCGGCGTCCCGTCCTGGCGGCAGTGCGGCGCGCAGCATTTTCGCGACTATCTCTTCGAGCTGATGAAGCGGAAACAGGCCCGTTCCTACATCCGCCTCCAGTTTTCCGCGCTGCGCAGTTTCTATCGTTTCCTCGTCGCGCGAAACCGCCTGACGAAAGATCCAGTGCGCGAGATTCAGCTCCCTAAAGCGGAAAAAAAACTCCCCCTCGTCCTTACCCAAACGCAGATTGCGGAGCTGCTCGCCGCGCCGCTCCAGGTGAAAAAACCGAGGAGCGCGCCGGTCTGGATGCCGCAACGCGACGCGGCGATCATGGAACTCTTTTACAGCAGCGGCCTGCGCCTGGCCGAGCTGGCCTCGCTAGACGTCAACGACCTCGACATCTACACCGAGTCGGTCCGCATTCTCGGCAAGGGGCGCAAGGAACGGGTCTGCCCGATTGGCGCGCCCGCGCTCGAAGCCGTCTCGCGCTACCGCGCGGTGGCCAACGTGCACAGCGGTCCGCTTTTCCTGAATAAAGGGCGACGACGGATTTCGCCGCGCTCGATCTGGCTCATTCTGAAACGGTACTTGCGGCATACCTCGATCCCGATTGCGCTCAGTCCGCACAAGCTGCGGCACAGTTTCGCCACGCACCTGCTCGATAACGGGGCGGACTTGCGCAGCGTGCAGGCATTGTTAGGCCACGCCAGCCTTTCCACGACGCAGATTTACACCCACGTGACGACCGAACGGTTAAAGAAAGCCTACGCGGAGGCCCATCCGCGCGCCTAACGAAAGCGTGTAAACGCTTCGCTCTGCGAAGCGAGGGTGATGGCCGATCTGAGTGTGCAGTCGAACCCGCGGACCGCCCCTCCCAGAGGGAGGCGTCTACAGGCCGCCCTAGCTCGCGTTGGCAGCCGCGTTGTCGTGCGGCTCGGCGACCTTGAAAACGAGCTTCGCGTTTTCCACCGTGACCTTCACCAGGTCGCCGGCTTTCACGTTGCCCTTGAGCAGTTCTTCCGCAAGCGGATCCTCGAGGTAACGCTCGACTGCACGCCGCATGGGGCGCGCCCCGTAGGTCGGGTCGTATCCTTTTTCGATCACGAATTCGTGGGCCGCGTTGTCGAGCTCGATCTCGATTTCCTTGAGCTGAAGGCGACGCTTCACCTTGTCCACCTCGAGATCGACGATCTTGAGGAGGTCGGGCTTCTCGAGAGTGTGGAAGACGATGATCTCATCGAGGCGGTTGAGAAATTCCGGCTTAAAGACGCGCTTGGTTTCGTCGAGAATCTTGTCCCGCATGACTTCGTAGTTCGCCTCATCACGGTTCGACGCGCCGAAGCCCATCGTGGTCTGGCGCTTGATCAACTCGGCACCCACGTTCGAGGTCATGATGATGATGGTATTCCGGAAATCGATCTTCCGGCCTAACGAGTCGGTAATTTTTCCTTCCTCCAAAATCTGGAGAAGGAGATGCATCACGTCGGGATGCGCTTTTTCGATTTCGTCGAAGAGCACGACCGAGTAAGGCCGGCGCCGAACCGCTTCCGAAAGCTGGCCCCCTTCCTCGTAACCGACGTAGCCCGGAGGCGAGCCGATCAGACGCGAAGCGGTGAATTTTTCCATGTACTCAGACATGTCGATCTGGATGAGCGCATCGGAGTCGCCGAACATGAACTCCGCCAGGGTACGAGCGAGGAAGGTCTTGCCCACGCCGGTCGGGCCGAGGAAGACAAACGAGCCGATCGGACGTTTCGGATCTTTCAGGTCAGCGCGCGAACGGCGGAGCGCCTTGCTAATCGCGCCGACTGCTTCGTCCTGGCCGATGACCCGCTGCTTGATCTCGACTTCCATCGCGAGAAGTTTCGCGGTTTCCTTTTGCTCCATTTTTTGGAGCGGGACGCCGGTCACTTTCGAGATGATGTGCATCATGTCGTCGGCGGTCACGAGCACTTCCTTCTCTTCGCGCTGTTCGCGCCATTCGCCGAGGATGCGTTCCAATTTTTCCTTGGCCTGCTTCTCCTTGTCGCGGAGGGCGGCGGCTTTTTCGAAATCCTGCGCCTTAATCGCGGCTTCTTTTTCGACCCGGATCTCTTCGATCTCTTTTTCGATTTCCTTCACGTCGGGCGGACGCGTCATGGCGTTGATCCGGGCGCGGGCGCCGGCCTCGTCCATGACGTCAATCGCCTTGTCGGGCAAAAACCGTCCGGTAATGTAACGCTCGGAAAGTTTGACCGCCTGCTCGAGGGATTCGTCGGTCAGTTTTGCTTTGTGGTGCGCCTCATATTTCGGCCGCAGGCCTTTCAGAATCAGAATCGCTTCATCGACCGTCGGAGCTTCCACTTTGACGGTCTGAAACCGCCGTTCGAGCGCGGCATCTTTCTCGATGTATTTGCGATACTCGTTGAGGGTGGTGGCACCCACGCATTGCAACTCGCCCCGGCTAAGGGCGGGCTTGATGATGTTGGAGGCATCCATCGCGCCTTCCGCCGAACCGGCGCCGACGATCGTATGCAGTTCGTCGATGAAAAGGATGACGTTCCTGGAACGGCGAATCTCGTCCATCACTGCCTTGATTCGCTCTTCGAATTGCCCGCGGTACTTGGTGCCCGCGACCATCAGGGCGAGGTCGAGCGTGATCACCTTTCTGTCGCGCAATAGTTCCGGCACATTGCCGCTGGAGATTTCCTGGGCGAGGCCTTCGACAATCGCGGTCTTGCCGACGCCGGCTTCGCCTAACAATACCGGGTTGTTTTTGGTCCGGCGGCAGAGCACCTGGATGACGCGCTCGATTTCGTTATGCCGGCCGATCACCGGGTCGAGTTCGCCCTTTTTCGCGAGCTCGGTCAGGTCGCGGCCAAAGGCGCGGAGGGCGGGCGTCTTGACGTCCTTCTTGGAGGAAGGCTCGCCGGTTGCCCCCATCTCGGGATCTCCCTCCGGCGGAGTGAAATTCGGATCCAATTCCTTGAGGATTTCGTTTCGGGTCCGTTCGATATCGACTTCGAGACTCTTGAGGACGCGCGCCGCCACGCCTTCACCTTCGCGGAGGAGACCGAGCAGGATGTGCTCAGTGCCGACATAGGAATGATTGAGAGCGCGAGCTTCCTTGCCCGCGAGAGCGAGGACTTTCTTGACCCGCGGCGTGTAGGGAATGTTGCCGACCATTTTTGTCTCCGGGCCCGAGCCGACTTGCTTTTCGACTTCCATCCGGACGGTCTCGAGATCGAGCCCCATTTTCTGGAGGACGTTGACGGCCACGCCCTGGCCGAGCTTGATCAGCCCCAGCAGGAGATGCTCGGTTCCAACATAGTTGTGGTTGAAGCGGTCAGCTTCTTTCCGAGCCAGCGCCAGAACCTGCTGTGCCCGAGGAGTAAAATTATTCATTGTGATTGGTATCGGAAGTTGTGTCGTCGCCGGGCTCCCGCGCCACTTTACCCATATCAGGTTTAGGAAAGAGTTTCAAACGAGCGCGGATGATTTCGGCCCGGAGAAAGTCGCGCTCTTCGGCGTTGAGTTTCTGTTGGGAGGTTTTTTGCAAATGGGCGGGCTGGGTTTCGATGAAGAGCTCGTCGACCGGGAGACGCCGTTCTTCGGGGAACGCGCCGAGGTCTACGCCGAGTTTCATGACGGATAGCAAATTAAGCGCCTCCTTCGAGGTCATCGCATGGGCATAAGTAAGCACACCGTAGGCCCGGCCAATCTGGTCCCAGAGAGTGTCGGGCTTTTTCTGGATCAACATCTGGCGAGCGTCGTGTTCTTTTCCGATGATGGTCTCGATCACCTTCGTTAGGCGGGCAATGATCTCGTCTTCCTTTTCGCCGAGCGTGGTCTGGTTGGAGATCTGGAAAAGGTTGCCCATCGCCTCCGTTCCTTCCCCGTAGAGCCCGCGGACAGCGAGGCCGATCTTGTTCACCGCCTGGATGACCTGGTTGATGAGATCGCTCAGGACGAGGCCAGGCAAATGGAGCATGGCGGAAGCTCGCATTCCCGTGCCGACGTTCGTGGGACAGGCAGTCAGATAACCGAGGTGCTGATCGTAGGCGATGTCGAGTTTGCCCTCGAGGGTGCTGTCGACCTTATCGACCAGCTTAAAGGCATTCTTTAGTTGCAACCCGGAGCGAATCGACTGCATGCGCAGATGATCCTCTTCGTTGATCATGATGCTGAGAGTCTGCTTGCGATTCATCGTGACCGCACTGCCAACGCCCTTGGCGGCATGCTCGCGGCTGATGAGATGGCGCTCGACCAGGACCTGCTTCTCGAGCGCGGAAAGATCCTGGAGCAGCTCGGAAAATGAATCCTGCATTTCCGGGAGCTCTTCGACACGCGGCTTTATTTGTTCGAGAATCAGGGTGCGCTCCGCTTTTTTCGCCCAGCCGGGAAAGGAACGATGACGCAGATTGCGCGCGAGCCGGACGCGGCTGCTCACCACGACCTGGTGGTGCGGCCCTTCGCCGCGGAGCCATTCGCCGGCGCTCGACATGACCTGGGCGAATTTCATCGTTAGCTCGCCATCTCGTGTTCGAGTTGCTTGATCTGGTCGCGCAAAGTCGCGGCCGTCTCGTAATTTTCTTCCGCGACCGCTTTCTCGAGGTGATCGCTCAGGGCGCGCATCTTATCGCTCAGCTCCATCTGACGCGCCGCCCGTTCCGGTAATTTGCCGACATGCTCCGTGCCCTTGTGCATGGCTTTCAGGAGGGTGCCGAGGCCTTCCGAGAAAGTTTGGTAACATTCGCTGCAACCGAGCCGCCCGGTCTTCTTGAAATCCGCCTGCGTGAAACCGCAGACCGGGCATTTCTGGGTCGGCGCACCTTTCTCGATCTCCTCGGCAGCGCCGATGCCTAACAATAAATCGGCGAGGGCAAAGCCGGTCGGATCCTGCACGCCTTTTTCTTTCGAGCAGGCGTCACACAGATTCACCTTCTGCATTTTTCCCTCCAGAATCTGAGTCAGAAAAACCGTCGCATCATTGCATTTACAAACGTCGCAGAGCATGACTGATCAATTAGACCACAAAGTGGGAAAAACATTCAACCGGCAGGCTGGCGCGCGCGACCGCTCCGATTCCTTGCAACGCGCTTCCGATCACTCCGAAAAAATCGGGGTCCCGCTTTCGCGTGTCAACTCGCGGAAGCGCGCGATCGTGCGGTTGGTAATCTCGCCGGGCTTCCCGTTTCCGATTGGACGGCCGTCCACCTTGATCATCGGAATGACTTCCGCGGCCGTGCCAGTGAGGAAGGCTTCATCCGCGATGTAGATGTCATGGCGGGTCAACTCCGGTTCGGAAATCGGGATCCCGAGCTCGTGCGCAATGTCGAAAACGACAGAACGGGTGATCCCGCGCAACGCGCCGGCCGTGATCGGCGGGGTCATGATCTGGCCGCGTTTCACGATGAAAACATTGTCGGCGGTGCACTCGGCCACGTTGCCGGCGTCGTTCAGCATGAGGGCTTCATCGGCGTTGGCGAGATTGGCTTCGATGCGAGCGAGGACGTTGTTCAGGTAATTGAGCGACTTGATCGCCGGGTTCAAAGTGGCCGGGCCCATGCGACGGGTCGCGACCGTCACGACCGTGAGGCCGCGCTGGTAAATTTCCTCCGGATAAAGCGCGATCGTGGCAGCGATGATGATCACGCTCGGCTGCTTACATTGGGCCGGATTGAGTCCAAGATTGCCGACGCCGCGGGTCACGATGAGGCGCACATAACCATCGCGCAGGTCGTTTTGGCGGATGGTCTCGAGCAACGCTTCGTCCATTTCCGGGCGCGAAATGGGGATCTCGAGGCAGATGGAGCGGGCCGATTCCCAGAGGCGATCCATGTGCTCCTGCATCCGAAAAACGCGGCCGTTGTAAAAACGAATGCCTTCAAAAATCCCGTCGCCATAAAGCAAACCGTGGTCGAAGACCGAGATCTTCGCGTCGGCCTGGTCGAAAAATTCTCCGTCGATATAAATCTGGAGCGACTTGGCAGCTGACGTCTTGACCGCAGCACCTTTTTGAAAGGAATCCGATTTCATCGGCGGCGTCGCGACGGCGGTGGCTGCAGCATCTTTGGTAAGCATGGAAAAACTTCCGGTCATTCGGAAGGCAATTCAAGCGGAGAAAACGAACTGTGACTGCTTCGCGGTGCGAAGACGAGGAGCTGATATGAAGCCGAAGGATCTCCGATGCAGCCGTCGCCCTGTGGGCGAGTATCTGGTTTAGCCTTCTCTTCAAAGCGCAAGGGCACCCCGTCCGACTCAGGCAGTTCCAACCGTCGAGGAAGTCACCCGCGTCAGGCTGCCAGCAGGCCGGATCGGACGACCTGCTGGCGAAGATGGCCTAACTCTTATTGGCCAGAGCCGGGGACTTTGACTTTCACTTCGTTCGAGCAGGTGCCCGTGTCTGTCTCGCAGACTTGATAGACATGGGTTTCCCTGCCTCCGCTGCCGAGGCGGTCCTGAGCGCGGCCGTCGTCCGCCGTCGTGTGGATTACCACACCGTCACGCAGGATGTTTATGCTGCCGCCATCCGCCGGGGTCCAGCTAAGGGCCACGAGACGATTGCCGTTTACCCGGCGGAGGGTCGCGGTGAGCGTAATTTCGCCGCCGCCGCCATCGCAAGGACCGGGGCCGACGCCATTCCCGACCAAGCCGGAGACCTCAACCGTATAAGGCGCTCCCGGAGTCTGGGCGGCGTTCGCTTCCTCCACCACGACCAGGAGGGTTTCCATGGCGGGCACATCCACCGAGAAGGTGTTCACGGTGTTCGGGCTGCCACCTGGATCGCCCAGATAGTTCGTGCAGATCGTTCCAGTGTTTCCCACCGTCGGCGGGATATAGTCATTCAGGTAGGCCACCGGAATAATCGGCTGGGTCAACGATCCATTAGGTGCCGTGGTCGTAATGGTCACGCAAGCCGCACCCGCTCCATTGGTAAAGCTCAGGACATCGTAGCGCCGGTCGCCGGTTCCGAAGATACCAGGGCAGGCTTTCGCCGTGCCGCAAACGCTCGCCACGGCATTGCGTCCTAAACGACCTTCCTGGACGGGATCCCCCGCATCCAGGGAGCCGTTCACTGTCTGAGTCGGCGCCGCGCAGGTTCCGACACTGAAGTTCACGACGGCCGACCCGCCAGCGAATGTGACGTTGAGCGTGAAGTCGATCGAGGTGCCGCAGACGAACGCCGCCGAGGTGCTGACCTGGAACGGATCTGTGTTCGTCGAGGTGGCGCCTTCAGCCGTGTCCGGATAAGCCGAATTTGGCTGACTGATTGTCACCTCCGGCGTGGTCGTGGAAAGCACGGCCGTGATCCCAGAGCCGAGCAAGCAACCGTCGTTCAGGATGGATACGTCCAGGTTGTTGCACTCGTTCGGTTCGATGATTCCATTGCCATTACCGCCACTGACGGAGACCTCACTGGAGGCAAACTCGAAGCGGGCGACGCCACTGAGGCATTGGTCCAAGGTGGTGGTGCCGCCGTTTGTGATCGTGACCGGGAACGGTCCGATTGGGTCACAATTGTGAGCCGGATCAATAATGGTAGCCGAGTAGCTTCCGGGCGACAAGTTCATCGAGTAAGTGCCATCCGCTTTCGTCGCGGAAGAGAAGCCCGTCGAAGGACCACCTGTCACCTCCACCAGAGCGTCCATGAGCGGGACGCCAGTGTCGCAGGCGGTAATCGTTCCACTCAACGTGCCCTGGGCGGGCGCGGTTGTGCCGGCAAACTTGAAGGCGCCAACCTTGGTCTTCCAGTCGAAGGTCGCGTTCGTGTTGTAATATTCGTTCGTATACCAGAAGGTCGCATCGTCGGACGGATCCAGGCACATCGCGCTGTAATCGCCCCAACGGCTGCTCGTTCCCAGCTGGACGCCGGTCCCGGCGAACATTGTCGCCTCGCCCTGCGAGAGCATGCCGGGAGGATCAGTCGCCAGCCTTCCCGCATAGGCGATGGAAGGGAAGACGCTCAAGCTGGAGGTCGAGTAGCCGACCGCCAGATTGCCAGCGTTGTCGACCACTGAGCTGCCCATCCACCGTTCCGTCGAATCGGGCGAGTAGGTTCCCTGGTCTTGAACCGACCATGTCCCGCCCGGGCTGGCCTTTTCCAAGACATACCAACGCGTCGCGGCGCGATATTCCGCGATCGTCGGGGCCACGCCGGGCGGTGGGATGATGCCTGCGTTCACCGTCTGCACGGTGGTGAGCGTCTCGGTGCCTCCCCGGTTGAAATACTGAAGGCGAAGCATCAGGCGGTCGCCGATTGCATTGAGGTAATCAATGGTGGTGGCTGGAGGGGGTTCTTCAATCTCGTTCCGCGCGCCCGTGAAGGTGCCTGGACTACGCGAATCGAATGCGGCCACCGGGAGGGGACTCTCGGGGCGCTCGAGGAAAGTAGAGTTCCCCGGATTCGCGAAGTCTGCGTGGAAGTCGAATAAGCGCAGTGCGTCGACGGAGTCGAAGGCATCGTCGAGATAGACCGAGAAGACGTTAGGCGCGCCGGCCGGCGGTGGCGTCAAACCATTGTAATCCGTCGGAATCATACCCGAGGAGGAATCGCTCAGAGTCGGACCGGCGTTGAAGTAGATATAGCTAGCCGTGGAATCGCCGACCAACATTTTGGCCCGGTCGAAAGCGAAGCAACCAAAGCCATTATAAGTCACGCCATTCGTGAACTGGCGATCCGTGAAGTAATACCCGTCCGGCCAGGCTCCGATTTTGCCGTAATCGGGAAATTCGTTCCCCGGCGTGATGAAATCATAGGCCCAGTACTCGCCGGTCGGGTCGCCGGTTTTGGAAACGGCGATCGGCTGGTGGTAGGGCGGTGTGGCCGAGCTGAAAAACGAAAACTGCGTGAGAATCCAGCGATTCGCCATCCGGTCGTAGAGAACGAGCCCGTCGCCATTATTGGTGACCGAGGCGGGCGGCCCAAGCGAGGCAAAGAGCGTGTTCAGATTAAACGCCGGACCGCGGGCCACACCGTTTTTGTCAAAGATCTGGACTCTTGTGCTATTCACAATCTGCACGTAGTCGTTCGGACCGACCGCGCCCGTCGTATCGGGCGGCGCGGAACCGCTCGCGCCTAGCCCCTCAAAAACGACGATTGGACTCGGGATATTCAACTTGAAGCGGCCATCCGCTCCAAAGCCGGATTGCAGAGCGCCGTCTTTCTGGGCCGGCGCATTCAGGTTCGGCCTGCGAATGAAACCCGTGTTCAATTTATTGATCTCTTCGGCTTCCTTCTGAAGTTCGCGATCGACCTGGTCGACCTCCGCCATGATCTCACGCACGGGCCGGGTCTCGGCAAATGCGACGGCGCGTCCGACGACTGCCTTGCCGCTCGCAAGCTGCGCGTGCTGGCCTGCAGGAGCTTTGGTTGAAGTTGGTTTTTGCGCCTGCCCGACTCGCACAAGACAGGCGACCCCAAGCAGCGCGACGGCGGAAACGATAAACAATCCTCTTCGACGACTAAACATTCTGACCTCCTAGATTTTGCCGATTAAACGGCTTCGTTGTTGTTGATCTAACAGTCATCTCGCTGAGATGGCTAACAACGAGGCAATCTGTTTTTGCGCGCGCCGTCAATAAAATTCGCGTGTTGCACACCTTGCAAATAGGTAATCTTTTGCCGAAGAAGGTCTCTTTTGCCTAACGAGTTGAGTCGATCCCAAGGCTCAACCCGGCCTCCTCGAGTTCTGGATGCGTCTTTGCTATTCATGCTATACTACGGAGGTAGATTTTTTCACTCACGTTCTATTCATCATTCACCATGACTCAGCCTCACTCTCTCCAAATCATTCTGCTTCTGTGCGCTTTCTCCTGTTGCCTCGCGGGTGCCGAGACCACACCTGCCCCCGGGGCGGACACCGGTTTCGAAGGATCGATTTCTCTGCACAACATTTCGGGAGGGCCGGTGAGGCAGGGCGTTCCCGACTCAAGACCACTGGACAATATGACGTTCGAGGTGAACAAGGACGATCGCACGGTTGCATCCTTCACGACCGATGAGCAGGGCCACTTTCGGGTTTTGCTGCCCCCTGGGCATTACCGCATCTCGAGGAAAGACTGGAAGAGTCGAGTCGGCTTTTATGGCCCTTTTGAGGTGGATATCGTCGCAGGCGAGATGAAGAAGGTGGAGTGGAAGTGCGACACCGGCATGCAATGAGGTCACGAGTCGCGAGAATTCCGCAAGGACCTGTTTAGCAGACTGTCGAAAAACTCTCCGGGGAAGAATTCTTCCACAGATTTCGCAGATTCCACAGAGAGCAGTTTCGAAAAATCTGTGCTCATCGGTGCAATCTGTGGACTATTTCAACAGTCTGTTAGGCGT
>JACCZO010000436.1 GCA_013695925.1 Chthoniobacterales bacterium | reverse complement strand
AGCGGAAGCTTAGCGTCCGCGGTTCGGATGACAAGCCGGGAAATACATGGTCCTACCGCTCCTCTTTCAAACGGTAGCTGAGCTGGCGCGAGAGGAGCCAGCGCACTCCAAACATGTCGACCGTGGCTCGGACGGCGCGATTGCCGAGGCCGTACTTGCTCGTACCGAATTTGCGCGCGCGATGATTGACCGGGACTTCGACCAGCCGATAACCGGCGCCTTTGACGAGTGCGGGAATGAAGCGGTGCATGCCCTTGAACGGCACGAGGGTGCGGACGCATTCCCGCCGCATCGCCTTGAGCGTGCAACCGGTATCGCGCACCCCGTCCTTGGTGAAACGGCTCCGGACAAAATTGGCGATCCGGCTCGTCAGGCGTTTGACCAGGGTGTCCTTGCGCTGCGCGCGGTAACCGCAGACCAAATCGGCCCCGCGCTCGATCTCGGCCAGGAGACGGGGAATATCGGCTGGATCGTTCTGCAGGTCCCCGTCGATCAGGACTACGGTCGCGCCGCGGGCGGCGTTGGTGCCGGCGTAGATGGCCGCGCTTTGCCCGGCATTTTTCTCGAAACGCAGGACGCGGATTTCCGGCATTATCGTTAGGCGAGAAAGCGTCTGGTCGGTCGAGCCGTCATCGACAAAAATGATTTCATGCGGAATGCCGGCGAGCGCGGCGCTGAGCTCCGCCTGCAGGATGGGAACGTTTTCCTCCTCATTGAAGAGCGGAATAACGACCGAAACGGCCGGCTGGGGACTGTCCTCAGTCATAACGGCATCGTCCGGTAATCGTAGCAGGCATAAACCTGGAGCTCGCGCAGGACCTTGCCGCCCGTCCGCACCTCGATCGTGCTGATGAGTTCGGTCCGGCCGAACCCGGCGCGGATGCTGCGCGGCGGCCGCTCGCGCTTTCCGAGTTGCAGGAAGAGCGCATTTCGCCCGGTGAAAAGATTGACCCCCTGTTCTTCGGTGTAGATCTCGTTCGGGTCGCGGACGGCGTCGGGCGGGAGCGGGACAAATTCGTCGTAGCGCGGCCAGAATGAAAATTGGTTTACCATGTCCTGCGACTCCGGGATGTAGACTGGCGGATGGCCCGGGCCTTCGACCCGTTTATCGGGCAGATAAAAGGCCAGCTCGGAAGCGCGGTCGCGCTCGTCGGCGATGAGGAAGACGCGTTGGCCGGTCCTCTTTTCGAAATCAGACCGCACTTTGTTTACCGCCACCGCCATCGCTTTCCAGCCACGCAAACGATCGGTCGGGTCGCGACCGCGGCGATCGATGCCGGCTGGGTTCACCAGCAAAACGATCAGCAACGCGCTCATGAAGAGAGCGAGGAAAACAGCGGCATTGGCCCAGGCATGAGCGCGGATGCGCGAAGCAGCGCGCTCACGCCAATAGGAAACAGCGAGGATGCCCAGGCTGGGAAAAGCGAGCGCGTCCCAGTTCGGCGCGGCGGCTTCGTTGATCGACAGAACCAGGTAGAAAAGAAAAACCGGCAGCCCAAACCAGAGCAAATAGAAGACCTTGAAATTGCGGTGCGCGCGCCGCCAGCCGGCAATCGTGGCCCAAACCAGTCCGAGAAAGAGCAACGGGGAATAGGTCACGAAGTGTTCGCCCAGAAAAGTCAGCAGCTCGAGCGGATGAAAGCCAGGGGGGGAGTCGAGACTGCCGCGGGATTTGAGATGCGCGAGAGTGATCCAGGCGTGTTCCGAATTCCAGAGAATGGGAGGAATGGTGCAGAGAGCGAAAACAATCAGAAGCAGATAAAGATTCGGCCGGAGAAATCCGCGCCGCAGCCGCCGGGCGAGGAGGAGAACGAGGAGAATCGAGATCAGCTCCAGAGCGTTGGTGTATTTGCAGAGAAAGCCGATCCCGATGAGCAGCCCGGTCAGCGGCCACCACCAGGAAAAGCGAGGCGCACGCTCGATCGCCAGCCAAAAGGTGTAGAGCGCCGCCGTCCAAAAGAAGAGCGAGAGCGGGTCGATCGTGAAAACAAGACTGCCGAGATTGAAAATGGGCGTCACGTTCAAGACCACCACCGTCCAGAAGCCGGCCAGCGAGCTGAAGAGCCGTTGCGCGAAATAAAAAATCAGGAGACTCGTCCCGGCCGCGAGCAGTGGACTCCAGAAACGGACCCCAAACTCAGTGTCCCCAAAAATCGTGGTGCTGGCACGGATGGCGTAGGCGACACCGGGGCCTTTGCTGAAATAGGAAAGCGCCGGGCGCTGCGACCACATCCAGTAATAAGCCTCGTCCGGCGACAGCTGCGTCGCGCCGAGAAGCGCGAGACGGATCGCCGTCAGCACCAAAATGAAAATCCAAACCGCTCGCGTCGCGCTCATGCGATGGCATCACCCACCAGGCGCGGATGCCTGACGAAAAAGTCCGGCGCCCAGCGCGCCATCGTCCAACGGTAGAGCGCTTCGAGCAGCGCGAGGACGATGGCAGTTTCGCCCAGTGCGAGGAAAAAGGTCGCGGCCACGTCGCTCGGCCAATGCGCCCCAAGATAGACCCGGGACCAGGCCATCGCGATGGCGAAGAAAAAATAGAGCCAGCCCCAGCGGCGAAAGAAAAAAATCAGGATAAGCGCAATCGTCGCGTTATTGGTCACGTGACCGGAAGGAAAAGAGGGCCCGGAACGCTTGCGATCGCTCGCGTCGGAATAACGAATCTGGACCGGTTGAAAGAGGGTGAGAAATGCTGGTCTCGCCTTGGCCAGGACGACCATCCGAACCTGCTCGACCTGTTTCGGGCGGCGGCGATCGACAAAATTCTTGAGGGTCGAAGTGACGGTGGCGTTGAGCAAGAGCGCGACGCCGACACAAAAAACAAGCGCGCGTCCCTTGAAACCGGCAAAGATCAACGCATAGAGCACGAGCAGGACGATCAGCGGCATCCAGATATCGGGATTGCTGATCGCGGCCATGAACAAGTCGAGGGCGGGGCTCGTCCACTGCTGGTTGATAAGATGAAACAAAGCTTGATCCACGGTCGACGTTTCAGGTTTTAGGTGTTGTGCCTTGAGCGGCCATCGCCGCTGTCAGCTTCATGTAAGATCGAACACTTAACACGCAAAGCTTTCCTCATGCACAAGTTGATCCCCGTTCTCTTCGCGACCACGATAGCAATTTTCGCCCAGGCACAGAGTCCGCCCTCGGCCCGCGAAATTCTCGACCAGGTACGACTGCAGCAATCGCGACAGCAGCTCGATCTGCAGGGACAACTGCGTTCCGGCAGCACCATCGTGCCGTTCCGCATCACCCAAACCGGCCCGGTCATTCGCTACACCTTTGCAAATCCGCCTGAGACGGTGCAATTGCGCCTCGAAGAAGACGGGGCCCGCCTCGACCTCGTTTTTCTCAACCGCACAAAGAAATTTTCCGCCTCGCGCCTCGACGAAAAAATCGGCGGCACTGCAGTCACCTACGGCGATCTCGCGCTCAAGTTTCTCTATTGGCCAAATGCCGAAGTGCTCGGGGCCGACACCCTCCGCACCCGCAATTGCTGGAAATTGCGCCTCACCGCCCCATCGAAGGATTCCGCCTACAAGACCATCCTCCTCTGGGTCGACAAAGAGAGCGGCGCGCTCATGCGGATCGAAGGCTACGACCAGAGAAACCTGCTCGTGAAACGGTTCGAGGTCGTCTCCGCGCAAAAAATTGAGGGACAATGGTTCCTGAAACAGATGCGAATCGAGGAGATGGAACCAGGAACCGATAAGGTAAAGAACCGCAGCTACCTCGAGATAAAGAAATAGGCGGCGCGAATAGCTTTTAGGCGCTTGCTCAAGCCCCCAGAATCGCCGGTCCCGGGTTGAGATAACCGAAAAACTGCATATCAATCCCCCGATGTCTTTCGCTCGCTCTCGCTTTGTCGCGCTGCTTTTCCTCGCCCCGCTTCTTTCGGCCCCGGTTTTTGCTCAAAATGTCCCGCCGGTTGTCTCCGATTCCATTCCCGACGCCACCCTTTTCAAAGGTGCACCGGACGCCCTCGTCACGCTCCTGAACTACTTTAGCGACCCGGATACGACCGCGGTTCGGCTCACGACCGTGCTGGGCGAAATCGATATCGCTTTGTACGACCAGCGCGCGCCGCAGACGGTCGCCAACTTTAAAAACTACCTCGACACCGGACGCTACTATCCGACCGATCCCACCACGATGATGCCTGCGCCGCTTTTCGTCCATCGCTCGGTGGCCGGATTCGTCATTCAGAGCGGCGGCTACGCCGGCACGGTAAATCCCGCCGATCCCGCACACATCCTGCCCACTGCGGTCCTGGCTTTTCCTCCGGTTCCAAACGAGCCCGGCATCTCCAACACTCGCGGCACATTGGCGATGGCGAAACTGGAGACCGACCCCAACAGCGCGACCAGCCAGTGGTTCATCAACCTGGCGGACAACGGCGGACCGCCTAACAATCTCGATACGGTCAATGGCGGGTTCACCGTTTTCGGCCGTGTCACCGGCGACGGCATGACGGTGGCCGACGCCATCTCCCTCGTCCCGCGCTACAACTTTGGCTCGCCTTTCGAGTCGCTCCCGCTCCGCGATTACGATCCGGCCAACGCCGTCGCCCCCGAGAATCTCGTGGCCATTCCGTCGATGGAATACATCCCGGCGCTCACTTTCACCGCCAGCAGCGCACAGCCAAACCTCGCGACCGTCAAAGTCATCGGGACCAATCTCCTCATCACGCCCAAGGCGATCGGCGAAGCCACCATCACCGTCACCGCCACCGATGTCGACGGCGCGCAGGTCTCTCAATCCTTTGTTGTCAGCATGATAGCCAACCCGGCGCATGTCGCCAACATCTCGACCCGCGCTCTGGTCGGCGCGGATGAAGCGGCCTTGATCGGCGGCTTTATCGTCGCCGGCGACGCTCCGAAACTGGTCGCGGTGCGCGCGATCGGCCCATCGTTGGCCGGGGCCGGCCTGGGCAACGTCCTGGCCGACCCGACCCTCGAACTGCACGACGGCACCGGCGCTTTGATTGCTTCCAATAACAACTGGGAAGAGGCCGCCAATGCACAGGACCTGATCGATCTTGGCCTCGCCCCGACCGAGCCTAACGAATCCGCCATCCTGACCACGATCCCCGCGAGCAGCGCCGGTCTCGCCTACACCGCGATCGTGCAGGGTGCGGGCGGCACTGGCGGCATCGGCCTGGTCGAAATTTACGACCTCGATAGTGGCCCGGGCGCGAGCGTGCTCAACATCTCGACCCGGAGCGATGTCCAGACGGGCGACAACGTTCTGATTGGCGGACTGATCGTGAGCGGAACAGGCTCGCAAGAGGTGCTGGTGCGCGCGATCGGGCCATCGCTGGCCGGAGCCGGCGTGGCCGATCCGCTGGCCGACCCCACCCTCACCCTCTACGACGCCGAGGGGGTGCAGATCGATTTCAACGACAACTGGCAGGACAACCCTGCTGCGGCCGAAATCGAGGCGAGCATGCTTTCGCCTAACGATCCCAATGAATCGGCGGTTTTGCCGTCGCTCGCGCCCGGCGGCTACACAGCGATTGTGCGCGGGGCGGGCGACGTCACCGGCACGGGCCTGGTTGAAGTCTACGTCCTCGGCACGTTGTAGGCGCTTCGCTCTGCGAGGTATCTCTTGAGCATCGAGTGCGCACACGGCGGCGGCGGCGTGAAAGGCGAGATGCGCGAAAATGTGCGGCCTTGGAGGGCATCGCTTTATCGATGCCGCGGGGGTGGACGTCGATTGCAAGAGATGCCCACTCGAGGTTCGCGGAAGCGACGAAGCGCTTCCCTCCAGGTAAGGCTCGGCTACGCTAAACAAATACCTGCGAAGCGCAGAGCAACGGCTGCCTGGCGGCCGATGCCAGCGCGGCCCGGCGGCCCCCTGCTCGTTAGGCGGGAAGAGCCGGGATTCGTTTCCCAAACAGGTCGCGCAGCGCCGTCCGGGCGGCATGGTAACCACACATCCCGTGCACCCCGCCGCCCGGCGGAGTAGATGATGAACAAAGATAAAGCCCGCGCCGCGGAGTGCGATAAGGCGCCGGACCGACGACGGGCCGCGCAAACAACTGCCAGAGATCGGCCGCGCCGCCGTTGATGTCGCCCCCAACCAGGTTGGCATTGGAACGCTCGAGCGCGGCTGCCCCGGCGACGTGACGAGTCAGCACGCAATCGCGAAAGCCCGGCGCGAAGCGTTCGATCTGCCTCTCGATCGCTTCCGTCATGTCTTGCTCAGAGCCATGCGGCACATGGCAGTAAGCCCAGAGGGTCTGTTGATTCTCGGGCGCGCGAGTGGCGTCGAAGAGACTCTGCTGCGCGACGAGAACGAAAGGCTGTTTCGCGTGGCGGCCTTCGGCGACCGCGCGCTCGCTCGCCGCAATTTCCTCCAGCGTTCCGCCGAGGTGCAGAGTGCCAGCGGCACGGCATCCCGCCGCCTCCCACGGCACCGGCGCAGACAGCGCGTAATCGATTTTGAAAACACCCGGCGCGTGCCGGAACTTTTCGAGCCGACTGCGGTAACGGACCGGCAGTTGCGGGCCGGCGATCCGCGCAAATTGCCAGCAGGTAGTGTCGAACAAAACGGCCCGCGCCGGCGGGAGCTGCGCGATATTTTCGATTCGCCGATTGGTTTCAATTTCGCCGCCCAACTGGCGCAGGTGTGCGGCGAGCGCGTCACTGATCGCCTGCGCCCCACCCCGCGGAAACGGCCAGCCCACCGCGTGACCAGCCGCGCCCAGGACCAGCCCAAAAGCAGCGGAAGCGATGGCCTCGAGCGGAAGAAAGGAATGCGCCGCGATCCCGGCGAAAAGGGCGCGCGCCGGTTCCTCGCGAAATTGGAACCTGGCCAGCGCGCTCGCCGGAAAAAGCGCCGGCAACCCGAAACGCGCCAACGCAAATGGATGACGCGGGAGATGGAGCATCGGTTGCAAAAATTCGCCGCTCAACTTTTCCCAGTCGCGCACGAAGGGCCGCAGCAGCCGGTCCCAGGCCGGCCCGTCTTTGCCTAACGAATCGCTGCTTTCCTCCAAATCCTGGCGCAGACAGGCGGCGGCGCCATGGTCGAGCGGATGGGCGAGCGCGATCGGCGGCTGGATCCATTCCAGGCCATGTCGCTCCAGCGGTAGCGTCCGAAAAAACGGCGAGCCGAAGGCGAGCGGATGAATCGCCGAGCAGAGATCGTGCACGAAACCGGGCCGAGTCAGTTCGCCTGAGCGCGCTCCGCCGCCGATCGTGGAATTGGTTTCCAGCACCCGCACCGAACAACCAGCCCGCGCCAGGGTAATCGCGGCCGCCAGCCCATTCGGACCGGAGCCCACCACTACTGCATCGCATTCCTTCATTCTGCGCGGCACTACGGCCACGTCCTCTCTTCGCACGAAAAGAGGTCGCTCGCGCTCCGCGCCTCCAGTCACGGCCCGGCTGTTCAACTTCGCAAACCTCGTTAGACTGCCTCCCATGGACTCCATTTGGGACCTGGCCAACCCGCATTTGCGCGACCTCGCGCTCTACGAACCGGGCAAACCCATCGAGGAAACCGCCCGCGAATCCGGGTTGCATCCCGATCAAATCATCAAGCTGGCCTCCAACGAAAATCCGCTCGGCCCGTCGCCCCGCGTCCAGACGGCCATGCGCGACGCTCTCTCGGGCGCCAACCTTTACCCTGACGGCGGCGGTTTTTACCTGCGCACCGCGCTGGCCGAGAAGCTGCAGATCGAGCCGGCAAACCTGATCCTGGGCAACGGATCGAATGAAATTATTGAGTTTATCGGTCACGCTTTCCTCGGGCCGAAGGTCGAGATGGTCACCTCGGAAAATGCCTTTATCGCCTACCGCCTGGTAGCCTCCCTGTTCGGAGCGAAGACGGTCAGCGTGCCCGATCGCGAATACTGTTTCGACCTCGAAGCGATCGCGCAGGCGGTGACGCCGCGCACTCGGGTGATCTTCATCGCCAACCCTAACAACCCGACCGGCACACTCGTCAGGCAGGAAGCGCTCGACCATTTCATGGGCCGCGTGCCTGAAGATCTCGTGGTCGTCTTCGACGAAGCTTATCACGAATACCTCGAGGCTCCGCCGGACACGCTCAAGTTCGTTAGGGAAGGCCGCAACGTCATTCTCCTTCGCACATTTTCCAAGATCCACGCGCTCGCCAGCATTCGCCTCGGCTACGGAATCGCCCGCCCGGAATTGATCCGGGTCCTGCAAAAAACCCGCGAGCCTTTCAACACCAGCGGCGTCGCGCAGGCCGCCGCGATCGCCGCCCTCGCGGACACCGCGCATCAGGCAGAATCAAAGCGCACGACCGACGAAGGTCGTCGCTATTTGGAGACGGAATTTGCCGCCCTCGGGCTGCCTTTCGTCCCGAGCGTCGCCAATTTCGTCCTCGTCAAAGTGGGCGACGGCAAGACGCTCTTCAAATCTCTCCTGTGCAAAGGCGTGATTGTGCGCGCCCTGAGCGGTTACACCCTGCCGGAATGGGTCCGGATTTCGGTCGGAACGATGGAGCAAAATCGCCGCTGCATCGCCGCGCTGCGCGAGGTGCTGAGCAGTCATGCCTGAAGAGAGCACCGCGACAATCGCCGCCGTCTCCACTCCGCCGGGCGAGGGCGCGATTGCGCTCGTTAGGCTGGCGGGACCAGACGCCGTCGCGGTCGTGGACCGGATTTTTCGCGGGCAGCAAAAGCCGTCCGACGCCGCTTCGCACTTTCAGCACTTCGGCGAAATCGTCCATCGAGGTCAGGTCATCGACCAGGTCATGCTCACGGTCCATCGTGCCCCCGCCAGTTATACCGGCGAAGACGTGGTGGAAATCAGTTGCCACGGCGGCGTGCTGGTCACGGCGCGCGTTTGGGAAGCCTGTCTGCAAGCCGGTGCGCGGAGCGCGCGCCCAGGTGAATTTACCGAACGCGCTTTCCTCAACGGAAAAATGGATCTGACCCAGGCCGAGGCGGTGATCGATTTGATCCGGGCGCAGACCGATCTCGCCTTGCGCTCCGCGGCCGAACAACTCGAAGGCCGGCTGGGCGAAAAAATTTCGCAACTGCGCGAGGCGCTGATTTCTCTGATCGCAAATATCGAGGCCTACATCGATTTTCCGGACGAAGATATCGAACCGGATGTCGGCTCCGCGTTTCTCGCGCGACTCGATGGGATTCGCGGGCAAATCGACGCGCTCCTCGCGACCGCGGATCAGGGGCGAATCTTTCGCGAAGGGGTGCGGGTCGTGATCTACGGGGCGACCAATACGGGAAAATCGAGTCTCCTCAATCGGCTCCTCGGTTTCCCGCGCGCGATCGTGAGCGAAACGCCCGGCACCACGCGCGACACGATCGAGGAAGTGGTCAACCTCCGCGGCATCGCCCTGCGCCTGACGGATACGGCCGGGTTGCGGACGGCCGGGTCGGACGCGGTCGAGAACGAAGGCATCGCGCGGACCGAACGTTCGCTGGCCAACGCGGATCTAGTCCTTCACGTGGTCGACGCGAGCGCGGCGCGGCCGGCCCATTTCGGAGCGCGCCTCGAAGAAGTGCCCGAGCTTCTGCTTTTGAATAAGAGCGATCTGCCCGAGCACGGCGATTGGAAGGGCTGCGCGGCCCTGCGCATTTCCTGCACGAGCGAGAATGGCCTCGGCGGCCTGGAGGATGCGATCCTTGCCCAGGTGAACGCCCAACGCTGGGACGTCCCGAGCGCGGTCGCGATCAACGCCCGCCATCGCGATTGCCTGCGGCGCGCCCTCGCCGCCTGCGATGTCGCGCGGAGCGCGTTTACGGAAAATCTCGCGCCCGAACTGGTGGCGGTCGATTTGCGGGGCGCGTTGCAGGCGGTCGGCGAAGTCATCGGCCAGGCCGACATGGAAAAAATTCTCGACGCCCTCTTCGCCACTTTCTGCATTGGCAAATGAAAAGCCTGACGAGCGATTGGTACCAAAAGCTCGTTAGGCCACTCCTTTTCCGGATCGATCCGGAGAACGCGCATCACCTCGCGATGAACCTGCTCCGCACCGCGCCGCAGGTCCCGGGTGGGCTCCGCTTCCTGCGCTCGTTCGCCCCGCCGCCGCAGCCGCGCTCGGTTTTTGGTCTCCAGTTCAGGAATCCGTTGGGCCTCGCCGCCGGCTTCGACAAAAACGGCGTTGCCATCCCCGCCTGGGAAGCGCTCGGCTTCGGCTTTGTCGAGATCGGCACCGTGACCGCAAAACCACAGCAGGGAAATCCGCGCCCTCGAATTTTTCGTTATCCAAAACAGGAAGCCCTGATCAACCGCCTCGGTTTCAACGACGAGGGCGCCGCGGTGATCAGTGAGCGGCTGCGGCGTTTGCGCGCCAGCTCGTTCGCACCCTCGATCCCGATCGGGGTCAACCTCGGGAAATCGAAGGTCACCCCGCTGGAGGAAGCGCCGGCTGATTATCTCGAGAGTTTTCGCAAACTTGCGCCGGTCGCTGATTACATCGTGCTCAACGTGAGCTCGCCCAATACCCCGGGTTTGCGCAGTTTGCAGGAGGGCGATGCGCTCGTCGCGCTGCTGCGGACGGTGACGGAGGAAAATGCGCAGCGTTCGTCGCCCCGGCCACTGCTGCTCAAGATTGCGCCCGACCTGTCGGATGAGGCGCTCGCCGAGATCGTTGAGATCTGTGAGAAGTTCGCCATGGCCGGCTTGATCGCGACAAATACGACGCTCGAGCACGGAGCTTTGCGCGGAGCAGATGAAACCGGCGGGCTTAGCGGCGGACCGTTACGCGCGCGTTCGACCGAGGTCATCCGTTTCCTGCGCGCGCGAACGCGACTGCCATTGATCGGAGTCGGCGGAATCTGCGACGCAGACGCCGCGCGGGAAAAAATGGAAGCGGGCGCGGAGCTCCTTCAAATCTACACCGGCTACATTTTTCGCGGGCCCGGGCTGCTCCGCGAATTGAGCACCGCCATCTCCTAAGCTAAGAGGGTGTCTAAAAAGTCGCGCTCCGGACGGAACTCAGGCTTCCAGCCTGACTCGGCAGGCGGGCATCTTGCCTGCCTGATGAGATGCGACGGGCTGGAAGCCCGTCGGCCGAGTCAGGCAAGATGCCTGACTTCCGCTGCCGCTCCGCCTTTTTAGACGCCCTCTAAGCTAAGCTAAGGCGCGCGGTTTTCACAGGAGCGTCCAAAGTCATGATCCGCGCCATTGGTCCGTCGCCCTGGTCGAAATCTAAGCCCTCGATCCCTGACGGCGGCCTGCGATTCTGTCTGAAGACCTACTGCATCTGGTAAACTTCAACCAGAGCGATGCCTGTCGTGTCGTTCTTCCCGCGGATGACCGCCGTATAGCTACCGGGTTCCAAGGTAGTCAGAATAGCTGCTTCCTTAACGTTCGTCGGCTGAAGACCCGTGGCTTCAATCGCCGCTTCGTTGTCGCTCTTCCAGTTGTCGTTCGACAAGATTAGTTCCGAGCCGCGATAAAGATCGATCGTTGGATCGGCTAGCGCGCCAACGATACCGGCTCCGCTGAGGCTTGGACCAATGGCACGGATTAGAACAGTCTGCGCTGTGCCGACCTCGTTATCGGGTGCCTGAACGATAAACCCGCCGATGAGGGCGCCATTGTCGCCCGCTTCCACTTGGGCGCGAGTCGAGATATTCACGAACCGGCTCAGGCGCGACGCCGTAATGTCGTAAACCTCGACCAGACCGAAGCCATTCGTCTTACCCCGCAGAATCGCGGTGTAATTACCGGTCGGCAGAGTAGCGACCAAGGCTGCCTCACGGCTGTCTGTAGGCGTAAGATTGTTCGCCACGAGCGTCCCCTGATCTTCGGCCGGGAGCCCGGCATAATCGTCATTCGAGGAAAGCTGCGTTCCGTTAGCGTCCATCAGGGAAAGAGTCGGATCGGCGATGGCCCCTATTACTCCCTTCTCCGTCAGCGAAGGTCCGATGCCCCGGATCACAACCATCTTAGAGGCTTGGCCGCTCACGATCAGCCCGGCAATCATGACCTTTTGGTCTGTGCCTACATATCCGCGCGTCGAAATGTTCGTCAGCTTCGTCGACAAATCCGGGTAGGAAATAACCACGGTAGCCTGTGTCGGCGCTCCCAACGTGCCGTGCGAGATGTTCGAGAGCGTCACGGTAAAGGTCTTATCAGCGGCCGGGGTCGTTTGTGGGATCAATTGAATGATGATCGACCCCTGCGTATTGCTGCCCGTGGAAACTAGCGTTCCGCTCGTAGCCACATAATCGACACCTGCTTTTGCCGAACCGTCTGAAGTAGAGTAATCGACCGT
>JACCZO010000427.1 GCA_013695925.1 Chthoniobacterales bacterium | reverse complement strand
TCTCGACGACAGCCCGGCCTCGCAATTCGCCAACATCAGCACCCGCGGCGAAGTCGGGCCGGGGGAAGCCGCTCTCATCGGCGGGCTCATCATTTCGAGCGAAGCTTCCGCCCAGGCCAACATTGTGCTCCGGGCCCTCGGGCCGTCGTTAGGCGCGAACGGGATCGGCGGCACCCTGCAGGATCCGACGCTGGAATTGCGGGACGTTAACGGCACTCTCCTCGCCTTCGATGATAACTGGCGCGACACCCAGCAGGGAATCATCAGCTCGACCGGGCTCGCCCCGAGCGATGATCGGGAGGCGGCGATTTTCGCGCACCTCGCCGCCGGCGCCTATACTGCGATCGTTTACGGGAAAGACGGAACCACCGGCATCGGCCTGGTCGAGGCCTATAATATTCCGTAGCGCGGTTCGAGCGTTGCCGGCGAAACGCCCTCTGGGTAGCGCACGCGTCCCGCGTGCTGGTTTCGGTGTCTCACCGAAACGAACTTCCCCCCTTCCCGGGCGCAACCAAAGTCCACGATGGCGAGACGCCATCGCCAGCACGCGGGACGCGTGCGCTACCCAATCCAAGGCGACTGATTTGACATCGGGACTCGCTCGCTCGATGCAGCGCGGTGCGAAACGGAACGAACCTAGACTGTCGTTAGGCGGATGATTACCCAGGCCTTCGTCCTCGGCGCCGGTCTCGGCCTGCGGCTTCGTCCGTTGACCGAAGATCTCCCCAAGCCGCTCGTCCCCATTTTCCAAAAACCATTGATCACCTTCGCCCTCGATCACCTCATCGCGGCTGGGGTGAACTCGTTTGTCGTCAATACCCATCACCTCCCGGAATATTTCGGCGACTACTTTGCCGGCGAACAGTACCGTCAGCACCCGGTCAAGCTGGTGCACGAGCCAGTCCTGCTCGAAACCGGCGGCGGGATCAAAAACGCGCAGCCCTTTCTCGGCACCGGGCCGTTCATTTCCTACAGTGGCGACGTCCTGACCGATCTCCCGCTCGCGCCCTTGATCGAAGAACATTTCCGGAGTGGAAATGATGTCACCCTCGCCCTTCGCGACACTGGGCTGGCCGCCAACGTCGCTTTCCGCGACGGCCGCATCGTGGACATCGGGAATCGCTACGGGCACACCGGCAATTTCGATTACGCCAACGTGTCGGTTTGGAATCCACAGATTTTCGAGCGTATTCCGCCGGGGCAAAAAATCTCGTTCATCCCAATTGTGGGCGAGTGGATCGGCCAGGGCGGCAAGATCGGCGGCGTGGTCCTGAATGAAGGGCGCTGGTTCAATCTCGGCTCGCCTGCGGAATATCTCGCCGTCCACCAGACCATCGCTGCAGGTTGGCGCCCGGCCTACGTCAGCGATCCGGAATGGCCACAGCGGATCGCGCCCGGGGCGACGCTTGGGCCGGGCGCGGAGGTGCGCGGCTATTCCTGCATCGGCGTCGATTGCCAGGTCGGCGACGGCGCGCGGATCGACGATTCGATCCTCTGGCCCGGTGCACAAATTGCTTCCAACGCCCAGCTGAAAAACTGTATTGTCCGCACCCGGCGCAGCGCGGAAGGCGCGCTGGTTGACACCGTTATCTAAAAGATCGCACCGATGATTCTTTCCGAGACGCTCCTGCGGCAGACGCGCATCCATTTCCCCCGCTTTGAGGAAGCCGAGGTCCGGATTTCGCCGATCGAGAAAGGCGGCTCCGACCGGAAGTTTTACCGCATCCGGGTCTCGAGCGAGCAGAGCATCATCCTGGTGAAATATTCCCGCGAGCAGGCGGAGAATCGCCGTTACGTCGAGACCGCGCAGTTTTTGTCCGCACAGGGAGTGTGCGTGCCGAAGATTTACTTTCATGATCCGGCGGAGGGCTTGATCTGGATTGAAGACCTGGGCGAGCGCGACCTTTGGAGTTATCGCGGGGAGAGCTGGACGGTGCGGCGTGCGTTTTATGAATCGGCGTTGACGGAGGCGGCCAAATTGCACCGTATTTCCGCCGCCGACTCGGCTGAGATTCGGCGCGATCTGCCGGCGCAATTCGACCCCACGCTTTATCGCTGGGAGCAGAGTTATTTCTTCGAGAATTGCCTCGGGCGCCACTTCGGTCTCGACCCGGAGCAACTGGAGGAACTGGCGGCCCTTCCAGCCTTGGGGGAAATCGCGGAGCGGCTGGCGAGTTTTCCCCGGGTGCTGATTCATCGCGATTTCCAATCGCAAAACATCATCATGCGCGACGGCCAGGCCCATCTGATCGACTTCCAGGGCATGCGGCCCGGCCTGGCGGAGTACGACCTGGCTTCGCTGCTCTACGATCCTTACGTTAACCTGACCGAATCCGAGCGGGCGGAACTGATCGGGTTTTATCGTGCCGAGGCCGGCGTAAACGACCTGGAATTTGCGGACAAGTTCCAGCTCTGCGCCGTGCAGCGGCTGATGCAGGCGCTCGGCGCCTATACCTATCTGGGATTGGTAAAGAAAAATTCCGCCTTTCTCGCGCATATTCCGCC
>JACCZO010000416.1 GCA_013695925.1 Chthoniobacterales bacterium | reverse complement strand
AACGCCTGAGCGCCGACATCGTCAACATCTCGGCCTCGGCTTCCAGCCTAACGAAAGGAGAAACGCTCAAGGACACGGCCAGAGTCCTGGAAGCAAATCACGCCGACATCATCGTCCTGCGCCACAGCTCGGCGGGCGCGCCACAGTTTCTGGCCAGCCGGATCAGCGCGAGCGTGATCAACGCCGGCGACGGCGCGCATGAGCACCCGACTCAAGGCCTGCTCGATCTCTACACCATTCGGGATAAGCGAGGTTCGGTCGCCGGGCTCCACGTCGCAATTGTCGGCGACATTCTTTTTAGCCGGGTGGCGCGCTCAAATATTTTCGCGCTCCTGAAATTGGGCGCGCGCGTCACGCTCGTGGGGCCGAGCACGCTGGTGCCGCGCGATTTTGAGAAACTCGGCGTGACCGTCTCGCACGATCTGGAAGAGGTGCTGCCGACGGTCGACGTCGTGAACCTGCTCCGCATCCAGCATGAACGGCAACGGAAGGAATATTTCCCGGGAATCGGCGAATACATCCGTCTCTTTGGCCTAACGAAAGCGCGGGCCAGGCTCTTGAAATCGGATTGCCTGATTATGCACCCCGGTCCGGTGAATCGCGGAGTCGAGATCGACAGCGAGCTGGCCGACGGTCCGCAAAGCGTGATCCTCGACCAGGTGACGAACGGGCTCGCGGTGCGGATGGCGGTTCTTTATTTGTGCGGAGGTGTGGCGCGGCCATGAAGACTTTGCTTCGAAACGGCCGGATCATCGATCCGGCTAACGGGCGCGATGAGGTGGCCGACCTTTTTATCGTCGACGGCCGGATCGCTGAAAAATCCGAAATCCGAAATCCGAAATCCGAAATCGAAAAAATCGACGCCACTGGATTGATCGTTAGTCCCGGTCTGATCGACATCCACGTGCACTTCCGCGAACCGGGGGCCGGCTGGAAGGAAACGATCGAGTCGGGCGCGCGCGCGGCGGCGGCGGGTGGATTCACGACCGTTCTTTGCATGCCCAATACTTCGCCTGTGGCGGACAGCCCGAGCACGATCGCCTGGATCAAGGATCGCGCGGCAGAGGTGGCGAGGGTGCGCGTTTTACCGGCGGGCGCGATCTCGAAAAATCTGGCGGGCGAAGAACTGGCACCAATCGGTTCGCTGGCCCAGGCCGGGGTGGTCGCGATTACGGACGACGGGCATTGCGTCCAGAATAACGAATTGATGCGCCGCGCGGTCGAATATGCGCGGATGGTCGGGGTGCCGGTGCTCGATCATTGCCAGGACTACAACCTGGTCGGCAACGGGCTCGTCCATGAAGGTTACTGGAGCACGCTGCTTGGGCTGCCCGGATGGCCGGCCGTCGGGGAGGAGGCGATTGTGGCGCGCAATGTTTTGCTCGCCGAATTCTGCGATCATCGAATCCATTGTCAGCACATCAGCGCCGCCGGGAGTGTCCGCCTCCTGCGCGAGGCGCGCGCCCGGGGAGTGAAAATCAGCGGCGAAGTTTGCCCGCATCATATCGCCCTGACGGACGAATCGATTCAGAATTTCGACACCGACTTCAAGATGAACCCGCCGCTTCGGACGGAGCGCGATATCGCGGCGCTCCTCGAAGGCATCGCCGACGGCACGCTGGAGATCCTGGCCAGCGATCACGCGCCGCATGCCAAGTTTGAAAAGGAGGTCGAATTCGATCGCGCGCCTTTCGGCATCGTGGGGCTGGAAACCGAGCTCGGTTTGTTCATTGATCTCTTGGTTCATCGGCACCGGACGATCGGCTTGCACCGCCTGATCGAAATGCTGACCGTGAATCCGGCGCGATTGTTAGGCCTGGAGGCGGGTCACTTATCGTTAGGCGCAGCGGCCGATGTGACGCTGATCGATCCCGGTTTGGAATGGACGGTCGACGCGAGCAGCTTCCTGTCGGCTTCGCGGAACACCCCGTTCGATGGCTGGAAGCTAAAGGGGCGGGCGGTGCGGACGCTGGTGGGCGGGGAAACAGTCTGGCAGCTTTAGTTACGACGGATAGCCGCCGGAAATGTAATCGCGGAGTTGATCCAGAGTCGCGCTTTGGGCCGAGATCACTTCCTTGACCAGGTCGCCGATGGAAATGACGCCGCGAATCTCGCCATCGCAGATGACCGGGAGATGGCGGATGCGTTTATCGGTCATGAAACGCAAACAGTCCTCCACCGTCTCCCGAGGGTGCGCGGTGGTCAGCTCGGTGGTCATGATTTCCCGCACTGTGCTGGTGCGGGAAGTTTTGCCCCGGAGCATCACTTTGCGCGAGTAATCGCGTTCCGAAACGATCCCGACCAATTTCTCGGCTTCCATCACGAGGAGAGCGCCGACATTGCGCTCGGCCATAAGCTTGATGGCGTCGTAAACGGTGGCGTCGGGTGTAATCGACCAGATCTGCCCGCTCTTCTGGCGAAGGATCTTGTCGATCGTGCCGCTCACATCCATGCGAGCGAGATTACCCGCCGCCGGAAAATGACGCAAACAATTAAGTAGTGCGGCGGGCGAAC
>JACCZO010000374.1 GCA_013695925.1 Chthoniobacterales bacterium | reverse complement strand
CCGCGCTCCGCCCTAACGAATCGATTCCGCTACAAATCGTTTAAGGCGCGAAGTGCTTTCTCCACGTTCGAAGGGCGCAGAATCATGAGCCCGGTTTCCGCCTTCGCGCTCGAGGCAAGGTAGGCGTACTCGATGTTAATGCTCGCCTTGGCCAGCCGTTCGGCAATCGTCGAAAGCGTTCCTGGCTCGTTGTTGCTCTCGATCATGAGAACATCATTCTCGAGGGCAAGCACGCCCCGCTCGCCCAGAATCATGAGCGCCTTCGTCGGGTCGCTTACCACCATGCGAACGACCGCGTGATCGATCGTGTCGGAGGTGGAAAGGGCGTGGATGTTGATCTGCGCGGCGGCGAGTTCGTGGCAGACACGGGCGAGCGCGCCGGGGCGATTGCCAAGGAAAACGGCCAGCTGGGTCGCGGTCTTGATCTGAACGTGCGGATTCATTAAACGAGAGGATGCGCTGGGGGGTGGAGGTTGACAATTAAAACCAGCGAAGGAATCGCCTCCCCGCTGGCCGCTCGATTGCGACTCGGAAAAAAGTTTGCAGCACGGCCTCGGAGCTCGTGAACACCAGCACCGGGGCTTCATCAGCACCGGAGACGACGTCTTGATCGGCCGGGTCATTACCGGAACCCGGTCGGACGACGGCAAAGTGCTAATGCGAGCAATCGGCCAGATGCTGGGCGCGGCCGGGGTCTCCGATCCCTTGCAGGATCCAACCCTGGAGCTCGTCGCCGGCGAGGCTTCTTTTTTTGGAGGTTTGAGGCGAATTCCGTATCTTGCCGGCGTGTCACCCGAAATCGCCCTCGATCGCGTTGCGCAGGAAAAAAGAAGCGAAGTAGCCCCGGTCGCCGGGATCAGAGATTCCTTTCCGTCGCTGCAGCGAAGGCAGGGCGACGCAGCGGTCGCCTACTTTGATGGGCCCGGCGGCACCCAGGTACCCCGCGCGGTAGTCGACGCGATGAGCGACTACCTGCTGCACCACAATGCCAACACGCACTGGGTCTTTCCGACCAGCGTCGAGACCGACGGGATGATCGCCGCCGCCCGCTTTGCCTTGGCCGATTTCCTGAATGCTTCGCCTAACGAGATCGCATTCGGAGCGAACATGACCACGCTCACTTTCCACCTCGCGCGGGCCCTTGGGCGCGGCTACGAGCGCGGTGACGAGATTGTGCTGACCGAGCTCGATCACCACGCCAACGTCGCTCCCTGGCGAGCCCTCGAAAAGGACCGCGGCGTCACGATCCGGGTGGCGAAGATGCTTCCCGAAACCGGGCAGCTGGATTGGGACGACTTCGAGCGGCAGCTGAGCGCGCGAACGAAGCTGGTCGCGATCGGAGCGGCCTCGAATGCCCTCGGCACCATCACCGACGTGCAACGAGCGGCCGAACTCGCGCATGCCGCCGGCGCGCAGATCTTCGTCGACGCGGTGCATTACGCCCCGCATCAGCTGGTCGATGTGCGGGGCATGGATTGCGATTTCCTCAGCTGTTCCGCCTACAAATTTTACGGCCCACACATCGGCATTCTTTATGGTCGCCACGATCTCCTCGCCGCGCTCGATGTGCCCAAGCTCCTGCCCTCGTCGAACGAGGCGCCTGAACGAATGGAGACCGGCACCCAGAATCACGAAGGGATCGCGGGTGCGGCTGCGGCGGTTAAATTTTTAGCCTCGCTCGCTCCCGCGGAAACCCGCCGCGCCTCCCTCGAGGCGGCCTTTGCCGGCCTGCACGATCGCGGCCATCAGCTCGTTAGGCAGCTTTGGAATGGCCTCTCTGAAATTGCGGGAGTGACAGTTTACGGACCCGCTCCGGGCGCCGCGCGGACGCCGACGATCGGGTTTACTGTGGGCGGCGTTAACTCCGCGGACGTGGCGCAGCGACTGGCGGCGGGTGCGGTCTTCGTCTCGAACGGAGACTTTTATGCCACAACGGTGGTCGAGCGGCTCGGCCTGGCGCCGGACGGGCTGGTGCGCGCCGGCTGCGCCTGCTACACGACGGAGGAAGAAATCGAGCGTTTGATCGCCGGAGTAAAAGCGATCGCAAAGAAAGACCAATCATGAAAGCAACCTGGAAGGGCGCCACCATTGCCGAAAGCGACGATACCGTTGTCGTGGAGGGCAACCATTACTTCCCGGCCGACTCAATCCGGCGCGAATATTTTCAAGCGAGCGACCGGCATAGCCATTGCCCGTGGAAGGGCGATGCGAGCTACTACGATGTCCTCGTCGACGGCGCGGTCAACGAAGGCGCCGCCTGGTATTATCCCGCGCCGAAAGAAGCGGCCGCCAACATTAAGGGACGGGTTGCTTTTTGGAAGGGCGTGTTGGTCGAGTAGTGCGCTGGCCGCCGAAGACCAGTAATAAAACATTCCAAAAGATGAAGGTTCGATTGCTCATCAGGTTTCTATCTAGTGCGCAATACACAGGGGAATGTTGGCCAAAAGAGTTGAATCAGGGCAGGCGATAGACTTCGACTAAACCGACACCGGTGCCGCCGCTCTGGCCGGCGACAATCGCGGTGTAGGCGCCTGGATTGAGGGTCTCGAGTAATGCTGACTCCAGATCACCCTGTGGGGCCAGACCCGTTGCGTCGATTTCAGCTTCCTGAGTGTCCTTCCAATTGTCGTTGCTGCTAACGAGCGTGCCTTGCCCATCGCGTAACTCGAGAGTCGGATCTTCGAGCGCGCCAGCTACACCGAAGTCGGTCAGCGTAGGACCGATCGCCCGGATCAGAACGGTGGCGCTCCCCGTCTCGCCCCCGAGGATAAAGCCGCCGATCATGACGTTGTCAGCGGTCTCGACAAAGCCTCTCGTGCTGATGTTGGCCAGTTCCGAACCAGCCAGTGGATCGAGATCATAGGCTTCGACTAGTCCGACTCCCGTGCCGCCATTCTTGCCGCTCATAATGGCGGTGTAGCTGCCGGGATTCAAGGTTGCGACGATGGCTGACTCGAGGTCGTCGGTGGGCTCGAGCCCGGTCGCTTCGATCGCGATCCGGTCGGTTGTCCAATTATCGCTTGTCTTGATCAGAGAGCCGTCGCCGGCACGCAATTCGAGGACAGGGTCGGCAAGGGGATCAGCGATCCCAAACGCCCCGAGGGACGGTCCGATGGCGCGCAGGATGACCATCTTGGGATCGGTACCGGTGATGATGAAGCCACCAATCAACACCTGATCGTCGGTCAGCACTTGCAACCTGGTGGAGATGTTGCGAAGCGTCGCGTCACCCAGGAAACCGCCGAGATGAAAAACCGTGCCGGAGGTGTTGGAAACCCATGCTTCGCCGCCGGATTCGTTGAAGGCAATCCCGCTCAGCCCGCTCACTCCAACGGGAAGGTCGAGATACTGCACGAAGTCTCCGCTGGGAGTGAGTTCAAGCACGCGGGCTTCATTGCTGCTGACTACGAAAAGATTTCCGTTCGCGCCGACTTCAATATCCCCGAAATTCACGTCGAAGAGATCGGTGATCTGGAAGCTGTTTAAGACGTTTCCGTTAGCAGGATCTATCTCCCCGATCAGATTCTCCTCCGCGACACCTGGAACATGGTCCTGCACGAGGAAAAAGGTGTCGCGGTCCGGATGGTAAGCGCCGCCGACGACGTGGCTGGCGCCAAAGGCGGTGACGAGAGTGGCTAGGACTGCGCCCGACTCTTTGTCGACCGCGTAAATCTCGGCCACATCAGACTCACCATCGATGAAGAGGAGAGTGTTCTCGGGTATCGGCGTCGCGCCCAAGGCCAACGCTTCCGGGGCGAACTCGATATCGACGTCGTTCGCGCTTTCGCCCGGACGGGGGATGGAGGTAAGGAATTCTCCGGTGTTGGAATAGCTGCGCAAATCTGCGTCGAAATTCCCATAAATCCATACACTCTCTAAGCTCGGGTCAAAGCCAATGCTGACCAGTTGCCCGATTCCCGGACTGAACTGATCGAGTAATGCGAGATCCGCCGAAGCAGGTTTGGCAGCGAATCCCGCCACCGCTAGCGCGGTGGCGAAAAGTATGGGTTTGAGGTGACGCGTTTTCATAGTTGTTCTCCGGCTATGGTTTTTTGGCACAACTGCTCTTCGAGTTTGCTGATGTGCCTTCCTAGGTAATGCGCATCAGCGCCGCGAACAAGGCCATCTTTTTTCGGAGAATGGCGGGGGCGACAAAAGCATTTGCGCCTTATCACCCGGCCTGAACCCCTTACGGGACGGGTGAAGTTGTTTTGCCGCACCACACGCCGCCTTCTCGCGTAATCACTCGGTCGAGGTCCATAAGGTACCTGTCATTCGCCTGCGAGGACTCGCGGATTGCGGCGGTGGAATGATTCGCGCCGAAGGAGATTGCTAGGGCAATCGATATACTTCCACCAGACCGACGCCAGTGCCGCCACCCTGACCACTGACGATTGCGGTGTATGCGCCGGGGTTCAGCGTCTCAAGCAAAGCCGCCTCGAGCTCATCCTGCGGTGCAAGACCCGTGGCTTCGATTTCGTCCTGCTGCGTATCCATCCAATTGTCGTTGCTGCTGATCAGAGCGCCCTGGACGTCGCGTAGCTCCAGCGTCGGATCTTCCAGAGCATCGGGCACGCCAAAGGCAGTCAGACTTGGACCGATCGCGCGGACCACGACATCGCTCTCACTCCCGAGAATGAAGCCGCCGATCATGACGTTGCTTTCGGTTGCAACAAAACCCCGGGTGCTGATGTTGGCCAGCTCCGAATCCGCCGCCGTATCCAGGTCGTAGGCTTCGACCAACCCGACACCGGTGGTGCCATTCTTTCCACTAACGATCGCGGTATAGGCGCCCGGATCCAAGGTCGCGACGATGGCTGACTCCAGGTCATCGGTAGGCTGGAGTCCGGTCGCTTCGATCGCGGCGCGGTCATCGGTCCAGTTGTCGTTACTTGTAATGACAGAGCCGTCGACCGCCCGCAGCTCCAGAACCGGATCAGCCAGCGCGCCAGCGACTCCAAAATCTGTCAGCGAAGGGCCGATGGCGCGGAGGATGACCATCTTGGGATCGGTGCCGGTGATGATGAAGCCGCCGATGAGCACTTGATCACCAGTCAAGACCTGCATTCGAGTGGAGATGTTGAGCAGCCCGGGCGCGGGCGCGAGCGCAACGACAAAGGGCGAGAGCGAATCGACCTGGGCGCAAACGGTGCGACTGGCAAAATCGAGCGAGTCGAGGTCGGTGCGATCCACCAGTTGACCGTCTTCCCCGTGCAGGATGCGCAACCGGGCAAACTCCGCTTCGTCCGTAATCGACGAAACGGTAAAGCAGACGGTGATCGGCGGCGTGAAGCTGGCCGTGGTCGAAATGTCGTAGGCCGGCGCTTCCTCGAGAATGGTGTAACCCGGCGGCGGTGGGCCGGCCGAGGAGGGCGGATCGATGAGAATGAAAGTGGTGAAGCCGCCTTGTGAGATCGTGGCGAAGGTCACAGTGACATCGCCGGCCGGCGATTCGACCGTCACATTACTTCCTGGAGAAGTGTTAGGCGGCTGGTCCTCAAAGGCGCCGATATCCGAGCCGTCGCCGCTGGTCGCATTCGGAATCCCGGGGTGGTCGTAAGGTCGAGGCAGCCCGCGCTGGTCAGTCAGCACATCCGTACTCTTACCCTTATCGATCGCAGGGCTGCCCGGCTGGAGGGCATGGGTGAAGGTAAGGCCGCCATTACCCTGCAAAGGTCCGAGATTCGGATCGACGCCTGTGATGTCAGTGGGAGTAAGGCTAATGTAGGCGCCTGCCGTCACTTCAAACAAGTTGTAGCCTAACGATGTAATCGGCGAGGAATGAGTAGGGTTAACTAGTCTGTTTCTGATGTCGGGTTCCGCGCTCGCCATGTTGTTCGCGATGATGGTGTTTCCGATCGAGAGCGACTCGCAGCCCAGGTTGCAGTCATCTCTCCCGATGCCGCCGCCGGTCGCAGCAATGTTGTTTACGATGGTTGAGTTGGTGATTGTGCTGTCGGAAAAATTATGCGGGACACGAACGCCGCCGAAATTCAGCTCAGCCGTGTTGCCGCTCACGGTGCAGTTATCCATGACCACTTGTCCGTCGGACCAGATGCCTCCGCCGTCGGCGTGACTGAGTTCGGTCGGAGTCAGCGTGAGCAAGACGGTATTGCCGCTGACCGTCGAGCGGGTAATGGTCAATTCCGCACTGGTTACCACATAAATACCGCCGCCATTGCCGGTCGAGTTTCGTGCGGTATTGGCAGTGTTGTTGGAGATCGTCGAATCGGTGATCTCGAGGAAGTCGTCACTGCCCTGCGAGTGATGGTAAATGCCGCCGCCGTGCCGAGCGGCGGAGTTCCCGGTCACCACGCTCCTTGCCAAAGTCAGTTGGCCTAGGTTTTCGATTCCTCCTCCCCCCTCCAGGGTTCCACTCACCGTATTGCCGCTGATGGTGCAACTGTCCATGGTCATCACATCGTTATTGTCCACCGCGCCGCCGCCATCGACCGCGGTGTTACTCGTAAAGGTTGAGTTCGAGATGTTCATCGTCCCGCCCCGGTTCCTGATGGCTCCGCCGCCGCCGCTGCCGCCGATTTCATCGTTGCCAGTGAAGGTGGAATTTGAGATCGAGACCGTTGCGGCTGTCGCATTGCTGTAGATCGCGCCGCCGCCGAGTGCCGTAGAACTGCCGCTTGTGGCGGTGTTGTCCGTAAATGTGCAGCCGGCAACCGTCAGCGACAGGCCGTTGGCGATCGCGCCGCCCCATCCAGCGGTGTTTGAACTGAAGGTAGAGCTTGTCACGGTGAGATTGCCGTCATTATCGATCGCACTGCCAGCAGCGCCGGCACCGACGGTGGTTCCCTGCGTCAATGTCATTCCGCTGATGGTTGCCGTATCACCCGAATCGACGGCAAATATCCGAACGGCGTTGTTGCCGCTGACGGTCAATAAATCCGCGCCCGGTCCCGTAATCGTCAAAGAATCGCCCGTGGCCGGATTGATCGTGATAACCGAAGCGAGTGTAATCGTCTGCGGGGTGTCGAATAACGAATTAAACACGATCGTGTCCGAACCGGCGGCGGCATTCGAGTCCACCACGGCCTGTCGCAGGCTGCCCGCGCCGCTGTCGTTAGTGTTAGTGACGGTGAAGGTCGCGGCCGCGGCGTTGCTCGCTGCCAGGATAAAAAGGAGGGCTGCCAGCGCGAGCGCTGTTCCAAATCGAGTGGTGAATTTCATATTTTTCTCCGGTTTGTTCTATCTCTTCCAGCTCAAAGGCGGGAATCGAGGCCAAACGGGGCCAAAAATATAGGCGGGCCAGCAAATAAAATGCTTACGTCGACCGCGGAAAATTGGTAGAGTCCGGTCATTCGCATCTGCCGGGAGAGGTCTTCGGCTCAAAATCACCAGGACACGCTCGCAAGCATGATTTCTTCTCCATCCCGCCAGGCAGTGACTCAGGTTTTGATCGACTGGAGCAAGGGCGACCGAGGCGCGGCCGAGCGTCTCATGCCTCTGATTTACGATGAGCTGCGCCAGATCGCGCGCGGCTATCTGCGCCGGGAGAGAGCGGATCACACTCTGCAGGCGACCGGCCTTGTTCATGAAGCCTATCTCCGGCTAGTCGACCAAACCACCACTACCTGGCAAAACCGGGCCCACTTTTTCGGCGTCGCTGCCGGCGTCATGCGGCGGGTGTTGGTCGATCACGCCCGGCGGCACCGCACCGATAAGCGGGGCGGCAAGTGGGAAAAATTGGAGTTCGACGAGGCTCTTGCCGCCGGTCTGCCGCGCAGTCTGGACCTGGTCTCGCTCGACGAAGCGCTTCAGGAATTGGCCCGGGTCGATCCGCGTCAGAGTCAGGTCGTGGAGTTGCGCTTCTTCGGGGGCCTGACGACTGAGGAAACAAGCGAAGTCCTGGGAGTGTCGCCGCGCACGATCAAACGCGAATGGCGACGCGCCCGTGCCTGGCTTTACCGTGAAATCAGGCGTGGGGAGGAAAACCGGGATGCTGTTTGATCAACAGCAGGTCAACGATCTCTTCGACGAGGCGGTCGAGCTGACCGGGGCAGAACGAGTCGAATTTCTCGAACTCAAGTGCGCGGGCAACCGCAAGCTGCGGGCCGAGGTGGAGTCGCTCCTGGCCGCCGACGCGGACCTGTCCCGCTTCATCGAAAATCCGATCCTCTCCATTCCACCGGAAATTTTTCCGGACGCGAGCACGGAGCTGACTGGGCAGCAGGTTGGCTCCTACCGGATCGTGCGCGAGATCGGGCGCGGCGGCCTGGGCCGGGTTTACCTGGCGGAGCGTGCGGACGACGCTTACCGCAAGCAAGTCGCGATCAAGCTCATTCGGCGCGGCCTCGACACGGAAGACATCCTGAGTCGCTTCCGGAACGAGCGACAGATTCTGGCGCAGCTCGACCATCCCAACATCGCGCGCCTGATTGACGGCGGCACAACTGCTGATGGCTTGCCTTATTTCGTCATGGAGTATGTGCCGGGCCGGACGCTGCTCGATTTTTGCCACGCGCGACAGCTCGACACCAACGCCCGGCTCCAGCTTTTTCGCCAGGTTTGCGCCGCGGTTTCCTACGCCCATCAAAACCTCGTCATCCATCGCGACTTGAAGCCTTCAAACATCGTCGTGACCGAGGATGGAGCGCCGAAGCTGCTTGATTTCGGCATCGCCAAGCTGCTGACCAGTGACGAGGAAGCGTTCACCCAGACGGTTCCGGGTCTGCGCGTGATGACGCCGGAATATGCCAGTCCCGAACAGGTCAAAGGCGATCGCGTCACGACGAGCAGCGATGTCTATTCGTTAGGCGTGGTTCTCTATGAGCTTTTGACAGGCCAGAAGCCGTATCGGCTCACCAGTCGGAGCGCAGAGGAAATCGCCCGCGCCATTACCGGGCAAACGCCGGAGCGCCCGAGTACCGTCGTTGCTCATGAGACGGGATCGGCCGGCCGCCGGGAGAATCGAGCCCTGCGCGGCGACCTCGACCGGATCGTTCTCATGGCGTTGCGCAAGGAGCCCGAGCGCCGTTACAGCTCGGCTGCCGCTCTCGCGGACGACATCGAGCGCCACCTGACCGGTCGGCCCGTGGTGGCGCATCAGGACACCTTCGCTTATCGGGCCTCGAAGTTTGTCCGGCGGCACAAGGCTGGCGCTCTCGCCGCCGCCCTGATCCTGCTGGCGATTCTGGCTGGAATTACGGCCACGCTCTGGCAATCGCGCCAGACAAACCAGCAACGGGTGCAGGCGGAGAGGCGTTTCAATGACGTGCGCAAGCTGGCGAATTCGAACCTCTTCGAGGTTTATCCCGAGGTGGAAAACCTCGCCGGCTCTCTCAAGGCGCGCGAGATCATCCTCACCAACGCACTGCAATATCTCGACAGCCTGGCGAAAGAAGCGGCTGGGGATCTCGATCTGCAAGGCGAACTGGCCACCGGCTATGAAAAGGTCGGCGACGTCCAGGGCGCGCTGAACAATTCAAACCTCGGTAACACCGAGGCCGGGCTCGAAACCTACCGCAAAGCCAACGTCCTTCGCGCCGCGATCGTGGCCGCCCGGCCGGAGGATCTCGAAGCCAGGAAAAAGCTGGCGAATAACCAATACACCACGGCCCGGACCTTGTGGATGGCCAGTAAAACCAAAGAGGCGGAAGAAGCCTTCGAAAAGACTCTGAAGTTACAACGTGAGTTAGTGGCAGCCAGTCCCGAGTCGGCGGAATTCAAGGACAAGCTGGCGGTTGTGTTGATCGATTATGGCGCGATTCCGGCCTTTAATTCGCAATCCGAAAAAGCCCTCCGCCTTTTCAACGAGGCCTTGCGCATCGTCGACGACCTTCAGGCGAGGGACCCGGCGAATGTCGCCTTCCGCAAAACCAAGGCCCGGCTTCTCCGCATCCTGAGCAAGTCGAAAGGCGCGACCGGGGACTATGCGGGTGCGTTGAAGGACCTGGAGACGGCGCTTGTCCTGAGCAGGGAAGTGGCGCAAAAATCTCCCGACGATTTTCGCGCGCAGCGTGCCGTCTGGTTATCCGAAACCATGATCTGCGAGCACTTCATCGACCAGGGCGACGGAGAGAGAGCGGTCCAGGCTTGTGCAGGCACGATCGATTTTCCCAGGGAAGCGCTGGAGAAGGAGCCGGAGAACGGCGTCGTCGCCTATGACCTCGCGATTTCCCATTTTAATCTCGCGCGAGCCCAGCGGCTGGCGGGAGATTTCAGCGCGACCATCCGCAATGCCGAGGCGGCAGTTCAGGTCATGGCCCGGCTGAGCGCGAAGTCGCCTAACGATGCCGATTACCTGCGCAATCTCGCCATTTATAAGACGGAGATGGCGCGCGCCCAAATCGCCTTGCAACGATCGGACGTGGCGATCGCCGCGCTCCAGGAGGCGCGGGAGACTTTGCAACCGATCGTGACCGCCGATCCCAACTCGGCCACGACTCTGGGAGACTTGGGCATGGCCTATCGTCTGTTGGCGCAAGCGCATCATCAGAAAGGTGAAAGCGGCAAAGCGGTCGAGCTGGTCGAGCAGGCCATCGCTGTTTCCAAAAATCTGTTGCAACAGAACTCGATCAGAGATTCCGAGAAGGGTCAGCTCGCCGAACTCGAACAGGAAAAGGCGCAGTACGCCGCCGCCCGGTCTCCTTAGCTTAGAGGGCGTCTTAAAAGTGGGCTCCGGACGGAAGTCAGGCTTCCAGCCTGACTCGGCAGGCGGCATCTTGCCTGCCTGATGCGATGCGACGGGCTGGAAGCCCGTCGGCCGAGTCAGGCAAGATGCCTGACTTCCGCTGCCTAGACGCCTTCTTAGCTTAGAGAAGCTGGTAGGGATCGACAATCACGACCGCGACGTCGTCGGGGAAAGGAAAGTTTATCGAGAGTTCGCGGATGAGGCGGCTCAGCCTAACGCGATCGCGCGGGAGCCTTGCGGCTTTGCCCTCTGTCTCTACGACTGCGCCCGCCTCTCGTTCCTCTTCCACCGAGATCGTATTGATCAAATTGCTGCTGTGGCCCCAAAAGGCACATGCACGGATAGGAGTAAGAGCCTTAGAAACCGCTAACCACGCGCCACCGGAAGAGGAAGCGTTCCCAAGATCAGACCAACCTTCCAAACCCAACCCTAAAACTAATGAACTAATCAATCCCAAATCCCCACGCCGGCCTTGACTCCCTACATAGGAGTTAAACCCTTCCGGTCCATAGGGGTCCGCTTGAGCGCAGTGTTAGGCTCATGGAAGGCCTGCGAACTCACAGCCGATCGATGATGGCCTGATATCGGTGCACGACCTCGCCGGCCTCCTTCGTGGCGTCGGTCGACACGGGCACGCGTAGCGTTTCCGCGGTGCGGTAGGTATTAGTCGTAGCGCTCGACGTGCGGACCATTGTCCTTATGACCGTCCCGAACTCGATCGACGGAGGATTGGAGTTGATATAGCGCACGCTCTGGAGGCGTCTCACGCCAGTAGTCGACAAAGGGAAATAGCCGCCGCCAATCAATACCCCATCGTCGGAGAAAATTACTTCCACGCCCTCGGCAGGGATGATGTGGGGCGGCTTGTAGAAGTTGGTCGCGATGCTCGCTACAGGGATGCGCTCTTCTTCCTCGCAGAAACGGTTGAATTGCTCGGCCGGAAACGTCCAGCGTGCAATCGCACTCCGCCCGCTGTGCATGTCGCGAAAGACTCGGATCTTGCTCAGGTAATGAATGAAGAAGATTGGACACAGAAGCGCAGGAAACAGTCCCAGCGCCAGCAGCGGCGACCCCGTTCGGTTGGTTTCGCGCATGTCCGCCACGCCCAGTAAAACAAGAACAATGCTGACGACCGTGATGAGACCGAAAAGCACCGCGTTTCTCACGGGATTGCGCACGCCACTGCTTCTCGCTCGTCTTCTTTTCATTTGCTCTCTTTGAACACCGCTGAGACAAACATGAGCCTAACGAGACTCTATGACTCCTTCAACCAACCCGCTTAACCCCAACTTATCACACGCCCTCTCGTCCGATTACGTCGTTCGGTGTCATTCATAAGCGCGTCGCGTCTCTTCAGCCGCTTTCATGCAGCCCTGAGCACTGTCCCGCGTCTCGGCTGGGACTGTGGCCAGCACGCGCCGGAACCGATCTGAGCCGACGACACGCTGCAGCTGTAAGAGCAAATCGCCGAAATTGAGAGCGCCCTCCCCATCTGTGAATCGCCCTAGCGAGATTACGTAGGCCAGCTTCGCATCGTCACCTGCTATCGCAGCATCGACGGCGCTTTGCACGACGGCCTGCGAAGGCGCGGCCTGATCAACGAAATACATGCGTCGCTCGTCCACGGTCAGACTTGCGGTTGTGCCTTCACGCGGCGAGGAGCTAACGCAGGCGCTGAGAAGGAAAGCGATCAGAGCGGCGCGGCACATCGGCCTAGACTTTATGGCTGAGCGCGGGGTGTAAAGGCGCGAGCACGGGGTTGAAAAAGAGGGTGTGTTTGCCGTTCATATTTCGCGGGCTACTCGCCTTTTTGAGGTGGAGCAGAGCCGCACCAACCCCGAATGCGTTCGGGGTTGCAGTTTAATAACCTCGAACCAGCAAACACACCAATGAAAAAAGAACTCTATCTGGGACTCGATGTCCATAAGGAAACGATCATCACGGCGACGGCGGAGGCCGGGCGCCAAGGGGAAGTGGGTCGGCAAATCGGCAAATCGGGGTCGGTCTGTGCATGTTAGCATTTGTTTAGTTAGCAAATCCTACAAGTTATGATGGCAATGTGCACAGACCGACCCCGATTCCCATTCCCCGTGACGCCGAATCAATGCTGAATCGCGCTGATCGTCGGTTCCGGGAATAATGGTCGTGAAGCCGTAAACCGCGATGAAGCGGGTATCATGCTCGCGCGAAACAAGTCGTCGAAAATCAGCTTTAACGTCGGCGCGGTCAAGCCAGCGCAACAGCTTTACGTTTTCGTCGGGCGTTGGCGATGGTTCGAGTGACAGTTGTCCTGATGCGAGAGAGGAGGCCGTTAGCAAGGCTACGAGAAAAACGAGCCAATTAGGACGCTGCATAGGACCTAACGAGACGGAGATAAGCTGCGGCGGGAGGGAGAGCGCGTCGCCCGCAGGGAAAGCGTTTTAATCATCTCAGAAGTTAATCGCAAAGGCTTCCCGCCGTCAGCTTCATCGATTGGTTAGATATTGCGGTCGAGTTCAGGGAAGTGTCTCCGATCTTCTGCGAGCCAGCGCCAATGGCGCAAGGGTTCGAACTGGCCGCCACAGGGGCAGCAGCTTCCTGCTGATACGGTGGAAGTCGTGAGGCATGCGGCGCATATAGAGGTCGGGGTGTATGTCTCGTCCAGACGGCCAGCAAGGATTCGGAGGCCATAGAAGACGATAAAACAGATCGCAAGCACCTCTGGAAACTGACAAGCGGCCTCCAGAAATCGTACCGGCTCGCCCCAATGATGGCGACTGCGCCACCCCGCCCAGATCCAAAGCGTCAGGAGAAGGGACGCTGGCAGAGCGGCGGCCAGCGGCAGCAATGGGTTGAAGCGATTTCGACGCCTCCAGTAACGCCGTTCGATCCGCGCAATCTCTTTGGGAGGTCGTCGCTTCCACATAGCGCGAGCACCATCTAACGAGAAAGAAGTGAGCGACGGCGACCGAGCGCGCGCGGTGATAACACGAGAAGCATTCTAGCTACGCAGCGCGCGAACACAAAGCGGGTCGCCGTTCGCTCCACTGAGTGGTTAGATGGTTGGCTCACGAAATCAGCTCGATATCCGTAGGAAACTTGCGCCATCTATCGAAGTCTTCGGACGTGCAAGCATCAACTGCAGCGGCCGAAGCATCACGACCGTTCCATGCTGAGTTGATGTGATGATAGAGATGCTCCATGTCGACTCGGTAATCGCCAAACTCATATTCCGGATCGCTGTCGAGTTCGGTTATCAGCTGTTCCAACGCTTCGCGCGCCTGCGTGAGGTGCGACCGAATATGCGGCTTATTCATGGTGGCGTGGTCTTACCATCTAACGAGACACAAGATCAGCTGCCGCGAGCCCACTGGGGCAACCACGCAGAGAAGAGGCACGATGGCAGACACTCTGAGCGTAAATCGCAAGCTTGCTCGCGGTCAGCTGCATCGCCTAGATGACATGATGGGAGTTGCCGGGTGCGGGAATGGGACCTACACCCGACAAATATGCGTAATACTAAGACAGAGTCGGCCTCACTCGAGGCAACCCGCGGTCAGTTTAATGACCGCCCGAGCGCAATCAAGCTCGGAATC
>JACCZO010000303.1 GCA_013695925.1 Chthoniobacterales bacterium | reverse complement strand
CAATCGGGCAAAAAAGTGCAGGCGCTCGAGCTCAGCGGCGATTGGGCCGACGTGCGCGACCCGGAGATTCTCGCCCAGCTGAATCGTTAGGTAATCTCGTCGGCCGTCTCGTCCTCGGGCGCTTCCTCTCCGATTTCCTCCTCGATCACCCGCCGGCGTTTGGGCGAGAGGAACGGGCGAAGGAATCCATAGAGCAGGTAGCTCAGGAAAATTACCGCCGCCATCCAGTGATAGAACTTCACCGTCAAGGCGAGGAGCGCGATGACGAAAAGGAAGCGCGGGATCGATTGCGTCGTCCGCCAGTTCACCGCCTTAAAACTCGGGTAGCGGAACTTGCTGAACATCATGAAGGACAGGAAAATCATCAGGACCGGCAGCGCGTACTTCCAGCGGCCGATCGTGCGCTGGCCTTCATCCAGCCAGAGCATGAACAACGTGAGTGAGGCAATCACCCCGGCCGCGGCGGGGATGGGAAATCCGGTAAAGTTTTTATCCGGGCTATTCGGCGGGCCGGCCGCCGCGACGCAATTGAAGCGCGCGAGACGAAGCGCGCCGCAGGCCAGGTAAACAAAAGCGATCATCCAGCCGAGATTCCGGAATTCGCCGAGCACGATCTGGTAAACGAGCAGCGCTGGCGCCATCCCGAAGGAAACGATGTCGGCTAACGAATCAAACTCTATCCCGAAAGGACTCTCGTGCCCGCCGAGCCGGGCCAGCCGCCCGTCAAGCAGATCGAAAATGCAGGCCGCGAGAATGAACCAGATCGCATCGTGAAAGTAGGCCGCCGCCTTAAGGAAATCGTTCTCCTGCGCGCCATCGTAAATCCGCAGGACGGCGGCAAACCCGCAAAAGAGGTTGCCGGCCGTCATCAGGTTCGGCAGCAGATAAATTTTCGGCTGGCGTATGTCGGACATGATCTAGGAAAGCCGCGCAATCGGGCTCGAGCCGCCGGCGACGCGGTCGCCCACCTTCACTAGCAGGGTCGCGTTCAGCGGCAGGTAAACCTCCGTCCGCGAGCCGAAACGGATCATCCCAAAGCGCTCGCCTTTCGCCAAAGTATCGCCCACCCGCGACCAGCCGACAATGCGCCGCGCGATCGCGCCGGTGATTTGCCTAACGACCAGGGTAACGCGCGGATTCTCGAAGGCCCAGGTCATGGCCTCGTTTTTCTCCGAGCACTCCGGGTTGCGCGCATCGAGACACAGCCCCTGGTGATGCTCGCGATAAATCACCCGTCCATCGATCGGGGCGCGGTTCGTGTGCACGTCAAAGACCGAGAGAAAAATCGCCACGCGGCGCATCGGTCCCCTAACGATTTCGGTTTCATCAAGCTCCGCGATTTCCACCACCACTCCGTCGGCCGCCGCCACCACCACCTCGGGATCGTCCGGCGAGGTCCGCTCCGGATCACGAAAGAAAGCAAAGGTGTAACCGATCAAAGCGACAAAGAGCAGCGCCAGCCACGGCGTGATGAGAAGACTCAGCACCGCCAGCAATAAAAGCACGGCAAAGATCCAGCGTGCTTCGAAAAGGGTTTGGAAACGCATGCGAGGTAGGAGTGTCGGGTTCCCCGCCAGACCGGTCAAGCTCCCGGTCCTTTCCGTATCCTGCTCCTACTCGTGCTCGTGCTCCTGCTCGTGATCGTAATCGACGCCCGCCCGCGATTTTCATAATGACAAAGCCCGCCACCACGCCATCATCCCGAAAGATGAGCGCCACCACCACGGCCAACGCTTCCGAGCTGCACGTCCTCGATCATCCCCTCGGCGCGGCTCAGCTTTCCATCCTGCGCGCGCAGAGCACCGCGCCTAACGAATTCCGCCGCGCCATGCAGAAACTCGCCCTCCTCCTCTTGGTCGAGGCCGCCCGCCGCTGGGAAATAAATAGCGTGGCGATGGAAAGCCCGCTCCGCTCCTTCACCGGCCAGATCCTGCCGCGGCCCATCGCGCTCGTCCCGATCTTGCGCGCCGGGCTCGGCCTGCAAGAGGGCATGATGCAGTTAATCCCGGAGGCCAGCACAGGTCATGTCGGGCTCTATCGCGATCCCAAAACTCTCCGGCCGGTAAAATACTATTGCCGCCTCCCGGAAAAACTCGCCGAGTCAGAAGTGCTCGTCCTCGATCCGATGCTGGCAACCGGTCACAGTGCGGTCGAGGCCGTCTCGATCGTGAAAGCGGGCGGCGCGACCCGCCTGCAATTCGTTTGCGTCCTCGCCTGCCCGCCGGGGATTGAGACCCTGCAGGGCGCGCATCCCGATGTCCCCATCATCGCTGCCGCGCTTGATCCGGAATTGAACGATGTCGGCTACATCGTCCCCGGCTTGGGCGACGCCGGCGACCGCTATTTCGGGACGGGCTAGCCGCATCATCGTAATCGTGATCGTGCTCATGCTCGAACCCGCTTCGACTACGAGCACGAGCACGATTAGGAGCGCGTCTCATCTTGGACTTGCCTCGCCCCCACAAACCTGATCAAGATTTTCCATGGAGCCCAGCGAACCGCGCATCGAAATCTTCGCGCCTTTCGGCGAAGCATTTGAAACCACCAAAAAAATCCTCTTCCAGCCCTTCGACCTCGGAAAGTGGTTCGTGATCGGCTTCGCGGCCTGGCTCGCGACCATGTTTAGCGGCAGCGTCTTCAACTACCGGCGCAGCTATAACCCCGGCGACTGGAACTGGAAAGCCCAGACCGCCGGCGACCACTTCTCGCTCCACGATGCGCCTCCTTGGGTTCTCCCTCTCATCATCGGCGGCGGCCTGCTCGTCCTGGCGATCGTTGTCCTCCTTCTCTGGCTCAATTCGCGCGGCCGTTTCATGTTCACCGATTGCATCGTACGCAACCGCGGCGCCATCGCCGAGCCTTGGCGCGAATACCACACCGAAGGCAACCGCTACTTCCTCCTTCAGGTCGTCATCACCATCCTGAGCATGATCATCTTCGGCGGGCTCGTCCTCATCTTCGTCCTCGGCTGGCATTGGAAAAATCCCCTGCTCCCCCTGCCCATCATCATCCTTCTCGGAGTCACCTTCTTTCTCGTCGCCATCGTCGTCGGGCTCATTATGAAATTCATCGTCCCGGTGATGTATCGCCAGCGCTGCCCGGCGACGGACGCCTTCCGCACCGTCTGGCAACTCGTTGTCGCTCATCCAGGGGTCTTCGTCCTTTTCGGCCTCTTTTACATTCTCCTCTACATCGCCGGCACCATGATCGGCTGCATTGCCGCCTGCGTTACCTGCTGCGTCGCCGCCGTGCCCTACATCGGCACCGTCATCCTTCTCCCGTTAGTCATGTTCCTCTTCACCTACCCGCTCTGTTTCATTCGCCAATTCGGCGATCCCTACGACGTCTGGGCCGTCGCTCGCCCGGCCACGCTCCCGGCCGCCGACCCGTCCGTCCCACCGAGCCTTTCGATTCCGCCCGTCCAGGAACCGCCTCCGCCGCCGCCCGCCCTATGAACATTCCTTCTCCGACTCCCCTCCTCCCGTCCGCCCGCCGCTGGCGCGCGCTCTACCTCCTCGTCCTGCCCGCGGCCTTGCTCGTGCTCGCCCTTGTCCCGCCGGGAGGAGCAGCCCCGTCCTGGTTTCCCTTTGCCACTTCCTGCGGTGCCGTGACCGGATTGCCCTGCATCTTTTGCGGCACCACCCGCGCTCTCCAACACTTACTGCACGGCGAGTTTGCCCGCGCCCTTTACTACAACTGGCTCTCTTATCCCCTCCTCGCCGCCGCCTGCGCCTTTTATCTTTGCAGCGCCCTCGAGCTTTGCTTCCGCCGCAACCTTCTTGCCGCGATCCCCTGCCCTCGCCTGAGCGCGCGGTCCCTTGGCGCCTTCGCCGCCGGCTTGCTTCTCCTCTGGTGCTTGCAGGTTTACCTCGCCGTCTCCCAGCACAAAACCGGGCTGCTCAACCCGCGCGGGCCGCTTTACTCGTTAGTCGTGCACTAGAAAGAGAAAGCCCGCGCCACCTCTCGGCGACGCGGGCTCCGTTTGATCCTTCGTTTAGAGTTAGCTTAGACGGCTGCTAACATAACTGCCATTGCCATTCCCGTTAGGCGCGATTGCCGCCCGGGTAGGGTGGGCATCCTGCCCGCCGGACGACGCATCTTGCGTCGTCGCACTTTCGTCGTATGTTGCCGTCGCTCGTCACGAGGGTCAGCCCGCGCCGGCGTGCTGTCGCTACGATCAGCCGGTCGGCGGGATCGTCGTGGAACGGTTCCGGCAGGGAGTTCGCGGCAAGCTTCGGCTCCACGACGAACCGCATGTCGTCACGCAGCCGCGTCGGCGATGACTGCTGCAAACTAGGGCTGATACTTCTGCTTCGGAAGGCGTGCCGGACCACCGCTAACCGGCGCTACGGAGCCAGGACCAACGAGGCCGTGCTGGGTGGAGGTTGTCGTCGTCGTGGTTGTGGGTCGATTTGTGCAATTGGCCAGGATAACTGCCGCACCGATCACCGCGCAAAGATAAAAGGCTCTTTTCATTGTTGTTGGATTGTTCAGTTGTGGCAGCGGCCTGATGCTCACCTGCCTGTCTTTTCTTACCCGGGGCGGGACGAGAAGGCAACTCGGAAACGAGCTCGAGGGACAGTTTGGCAAGTGCTAGGCGAGCTCGGTGGCAGCCCAGAACTTCCGAAAAGCGCTAGGCCAGCTCCGGTCTTCCACGCTGCAGCGGGCGGCGGTGCTCATTTCCTTGCGGAGTGGTTCGTCCTCAACGAGGCGACGAATCGCGGCGGTAAAAGCCAGCACATCGAGAGCCCGGGTGATAAGTCCATTCACGCCATCGGTTACGAGCTCACGCGGGCCACCCATGTCAGAGACGATGACGGGTAACCCAGCGGCCTGAGCTTCGATAATGACATTGCCAAAGGTGTCGGTGGTGCTGGGGAAAACGAAGATATCGGAGGAGGCATAGGCTCTGGCCAGCTCGGTGCCGTTGAGGTAGCCGGTGTAGCAGGCTTCGGGCATGATCCGGGCGAGGGTGTCGGAGTAAGGTCCGTGGCCGACGATCGATAACTGTACCGGCAACTTCTCCGCCCGTAGCTTGCGAAAAGCCTGAACGAGGATGTCGAGGTCTTTCTCCTTCGAGACGCGCCCAACGAACAAAAGACGTACCCCGGCACTGTCGCTGCCGAATTGTTTCCAAAAATCGGGCTCGCTCCGGGAGGGGGTGAAGAGCTTGGTATCCAATCCGCGTGGCAGGATCTTGAGTTTCACGGGGTCGATCCCGCGATCGATCCAGCTCTGGCGGTACTGCTCGGAGTTTACAAAGATGGTGTCGAGCTGACCGTAGAACCAGTGCATGAATTTCCAGGTCAGACTCTCGAGGAAGCTATCCTCGGTGAGGATACGGATGTATTGCGGGAAATCGGTGTGGTAGATGCCGCTCGTCTCGAGGTTGAGCATCTTGCCGGCGAGGAGGGCGGTGAGACCGATCGGGCCGGGGGTGCTGATAATGATCTCGGAAAAGTTTTCGCGCTGGATGTAGTCGAGCATTTGGAGGATAGGCGGGAAGCTGAGCTTTTGTAACTCATATTCGGGCAGCTCGAACTCGCCGATCGGCTTGAAGTTCTTGATCGGGAGACCATCGAGCGTGAGCTCGCCGCGCGAGGTGATGACGACCAGGTCTTTCCCGGCGTGGCGCGCCTCCGCGGCCATTTTGCGTATGGTAGTGGAGACGCCGTTGACGTCTTCCAGCGTGTCGGTGAACCAGGCGCGCTTGTTATTCTGCAAGACGGGCGGGATGGCGCCGGTAAAGTCACGGCAAATCTCGCGCAGCCAGCGGCGGGAGGGTGCCTGACTGTGGAAGGCGTAGATGTAGGGCGCGAGGACGACCAATATCGGCGCGACGCTGGAAAGCGCCTGAATGCTTTCGATCACATTCCCGGCGCGGATTTGCTGGACGAATTTCTCGAAGAACCGAAAGGCGAGCTGCTCGCAGGCGGCATTCGCCATGATGAAGGTGCGGCGCTCGGGCTCGGTGACATCGGCGATCTCGCGCGCGAGTTGGGCTTTTACTTCCGGTTGCGCGAAATAGCCGGAGAGCTCTCGCCAGAGGGAGATGTTAGCCGGTTTCGCCAAGTCGAAGATTTTCCCGGAAAGAAGGCCCTGAGTAACGAATCCGGCTTTTTCCTTGAGCGTGAACTCGGTTGGGTCGCGCCCTTCCATGAAGCGCGAGAACATTTTCTCCACGAGCCCGGCGCTCGGGCCGAGCTTGGCGGTGAAGCGGTCCTGAATGAAACTGGCGAGGGTATTGTAAAAGCCGTGTGAAAGGGCGAGCGGGGTGCCGCCTTCCCCGTGCGCGGTGCAGTTGCCCGCGCGGAGGTACTCGAGAAACTTTGCCGGAGTTTTGGCGGGCGGCGTTTCTGTGAAAACGGTGCCGACGAAGATACCGCCGTGGTCGTCGGAGCCGCCGACGAGGACTTTTTTCCACGGCTCCGGATGGGTGGGTGCGAGATTGTGGCGGTTGGCGAATTCCTCCACTTTCGCGGGGGTGAGCTGCCCTAGAATATGGCGGGTGAGCTGGCTCAGGAGCGCATCGCGCAGGCCGTTGATGCCCTCAAAGTGCCGAAACAGCAGGATGAGCCGCTCGAGATGTGAGGTGGAAAGTTTCCCGTTGATGCTGTAGAGCGGGTGCGCGACGGCGTGGGCGATCGACTCTTTTTGAAGGTAGGGCTGGAGGTCGAAAATGTTCTCCCGCACCCGGACAATTTCGGCGTGTTGAGCCTCCGTGAGCCCCCAGGCGAGCAGATTTATTTTGCATGGATCCTGCGGAAAATAAGTCGTAATCTGTTCGCTAATAAAAGTATCGCGCTGCGCCGCTATCGCGAGACAGCCCTCGATCGTGTCGTGGTCGGTGATGGTGACAAAATCCATCCCGGCTTTCTTGGCCTGCGCATAAAGCTCCTGCGGATCGGTGTAGCTATCGGGGAAATCGAACCGGCGAAAGATCCAATCCTCAGATCGATCGCTGTATTTCGAATGCAGATGCAGATCGCAACGGCTCATGTCGTCAGGACCGGTTCGGAGGCGAGCCAACCGTGATAGGTCATCGGCTGGCGATCGAGCAAGGCCTCATCAACTAGCATCGTGATTTGCTCCCAAATCGCCGAGTGCGCGAGATCGGGCGGGTGAATCCCAAGGCGGAGGAGCGGGTTTCCGGCGAGCCGCCGAAAGAGGGAGCGATTCCAGGCCAGGCTCATGGTTCGGCGCCAGGCGCTGCGCACGCTGTAAACGAGCGATTGAGAGTGGACGGTGCGGTCGCGGGCGAAATCCCGCACCGTGCGCAGGGTAGTGGAGTAGCTCATGCCAGCGTCGATCGCCGCTCGCGCCGCTTCCGCCCCGAGGAGCCAGGCGGGCGCGATGAATCCGTGCGGATGAAATCCATGACTTTCGAGGTCTTCGCGCGCCTCGGTGATCAGGCACCGCGCTTCGTCATATCCGAGATCGAAGAACTCGCCTTCGTCCGCCGTATAAAAGCGAGTCACGACCTTGGCGCGCGCCTCTTCCTTCGTGCGCCGGGCGCGCTGGTGGAAGAAGCCGTGGATCACGATCTCGTGTCCCCTCGCCTCTTGTTCCCGCAACCAGGCGCGGAAATCGGGATCAGCCATGGAGCGGCCCTGCCGATGGTAATCGGGCACGACCAGGAGCGAAGTGGTGTCAACCCCATGCCGCGCGAGGTGCGTGAGGATGCGCTCTGTTTTCTCGCGCGTGGAGGGCGCGACATCGTGAATGGAAACCACCAAAGCGCGTTGCACGCCGCTATCCTCGCTGGACTCGACGAGCGGACAAGCTTGAAACGGCCGCGCGATTACAAACGGCAGATCAACTCGAACTCCGCTTTGCCCAGCGGCTGGACGGACAGCCGCGAATTCCGCAGGAGCGCGATCTCACGCAATTTCGGCTCCGCTTTGATCTGCTCGAGGGTAACCGGCCGCTTCAAAGGTTTGACCGGTTTCAGCTCGACCGCGCTCCAATCGCCTTCTTTCGCGGTCGGGTCGGCAAAGGCCTCGCGCGTGACCCGGGCGATTCCGACGACCGCCTTCTCGCTTACGCTGTGATAAAACAACACCGCGTCGCCTTTGCGCATCGCGCGGAGGTTGTTCCGCGCCTGGAAATTGCGCACCCCGCTCCATGTCGTTAGGCCGTCGCGCACGAAATCATCCCAGGAGTAGGCTTCCGGCTCTTGTTTCACCAGCCAGTGATTTTTCATCGTTCGTTCGATAACACAGAGGCGACGCCGGCAAAAGTTGCGATATGTTTCGGCGATGAATCTTCGCCGTGGCGTGATCCTCTTCTTCGTTGCGCTCGTCCTGCCGATGGCACTTCGGGCAGCCGAGTATCCCGCGCCCAAAGAAGGCGATTTTGTCCTGCGCGATTTCCATTTTACCTCGGGCGAGACATTGCCCGAAATGCGCATCCATTACCGCACGCTTGGACAGGCCGTGAAAGATGCGCAGGGCGTGACCCAGAATGCCGTCCTCATCATGCATGGCACGACTGGGAGCGGCGCGCAGTTCATCCGGCCGGAGTTTGCCGGCGAGCTTTTCGGTCCCGGCCAGCCGCTCGATGCGTCGAAATATTTCATCATCCTGCCGGACGACGTCGGCCACGGTAAATCGAGTAAGCCGAGCGACGGGCTGCACGCGAAATTCCCGCGCTACGGTTATCGCGACATGGTCGAGGCCGAGTACCGGCTCCTGACCGACGGGCTGGGCGTGAATCACGCGCGGCTCATCATGGGCACCTCGATGGGCGGCATGCACACCTGGCTCTGGGGCGAGATCCATCCCGAATTCATGGACGCGCTCCTGCCCCTGGCGAGTCTGCCGACGCAGATCTCCGGGCGGAACCGCGCCTGGCGCCGAATCATCACCGACGCCATCCGCAACGATCCGGCATGGGAGAAGGGCGACTACAAGAACCAGCCGCCCAGCCTGCGCACCGCGGCCGAGATGCTCTGGCTTATGAGCAGTAATCCGATCGTTCGGCAACAGGAGGCGCCCAGCCTAACGAAATCGGACGAGGTGCTGGACAAGTTTGTCAACGACTACATGAAGACGGGCGACGCCAACGACGTGCTCTACGCAGTCGAGGCCTCGCACGATTACGATCCGGGCCCGGCACTGGAAAAAATCCGTGCTCCCCTGCTCGCGATCAATTTCGCCGATGACCTGATCAACCCGCCCGAGCTCGGCATTCTCGAGCGTGAGACCAGGCGCGTGCCGAAAGGCCGCCCTCTCGTCATCCCGCGGAGCGAGAAGACGCGCGGACACGGTAGCCATACCATCGCTGAATTGTGGAAAGATCAGTTGGTCGAGCTGCTGCAACGCTCCGCCCATTAGGAACGACCGCGCCGCTCTTTGACCGCCGCGCGAGAAGATTCGACAAGCGCCGCGATCTGATTCAAAATCGACCGCATGCCGCGCCTGCCATTCATCACTTTTGAGGGTTCGGAGGGCTGCGGCAAATCCACTCAGGTCAGTCTGCTCGCCTCTCGCCTAACGAATGCCGGTGTCCCGCTCCTCGTGACTCGTGAGCCGGGCGGGACCGCGATTGGCGAAAAGATTCGGCACCTTTTGCAATTTGCTCCGGAGAGTGTGGCGATGACGCCCGAAACCGAGCTGCTCCTTTTCGAGGCGAGCCGCAGCCAGCTCGTTAGGGAAGTAATCCAGCCCGCGCTCGATCGCGGGACGGTAGTCATCTCCGATCGCTTCGCCGATTCGACCACGGTTTACCAGGGGGTCGCGCGCCGTCTCGACCAGGAAATGGTGGGCCACCTCAATACCTTCGCGGTCGGCAAATGCTGGCCCGATCTCACCTTCCTGCTCGACATCGATGTCGAGACTGCCCGCGCCCGCATGATGCGCCGGGTTCGTCCCGCCGCCGGGATCGATCGCATGGAACAGGAACCGCTTAAGTTCTACGAAGCGGTCTGCCTCGCCTACCGCGAGTTGGCGGCGCGCGAGCCGTATCGGATTCGCGTGATCGATGCAACCCGCCCGATCGAGGAGATCGAACAGGAAATCTGGGAAATCATTTCGACGCGCTTCGGGCACCTGGCTCGGATGATTCCGGCGCGGCGCCACTCACGGCATTCCTGAACCGTGGCTTTCACCCCGCAGGTCGCGCTCGAATACCTGGCGAGCGCACAGAAACGCAGCCGTCTTGCTCACGCCTACCTCATCACCGGCGCGCCCGGGAGCGGAAAACGCGAGCTGGCCGCGGAGCTGGCTCACCGGGTGAATGGCGCCCCGGCCGAAGAAATCTTTGCCGGCAGCGCGCCCGACGTGCATCTCGCGAGCCCGGAATCGAAATCGCGGCGCATCGTGATCGAACAAATCCGCAGCCTCGAGCACGCGCTCCAGATGCGGGCGAGCGACGGCCGGCGCAAGGTGGCGGTCATTTCCGAGGCCGACCGGATGATGACGCAGGCGGCCAACGCCTTTCTGAAAACGCTGGAGGAACCGCCTAACAATTCGCTTCTTCTTCTCCTCAGTTCCATTCCGGAAGTGTTGCCAGCAACCATTCTCTCGCGCTGCATCGAGATTCCACTCGCTTCTCCGGCGGACGTTCCGCTCTCGAACGAACAGAATCAATTGCTCGACCTGCTCAATCGCCTAACGACCACATCGGCCGGCAGCGTGCACGAATCGTACCAGCTCGCGCAGGGCGTGCACAGCCTGCTCGGGCAAATGCGCGAGAGCATCCAGAACGAAAGCACCGCGGCGCTGAAGCGCGAGGAAGCGCATTACAAAAAGACAACCGAGGGCGCCTGGCTGGACAATCGCGAAGACCATTACAAGGCGCTGACGGAAAGTCTTTACCTGCAACAGCGCGCGCAGTTGATCGAAACCCTCTTCCTCTGGTGGGCGGATGCTCTGCGCGCCAGCACCGGCGTTGCGACGCGGGAATTGCCGCAGGCGCGCGTGAGCACGGAAGCGATGGCCGCTCGCCTAACGACTCCAGAAATTCTGCGCCGCATCCGGCGACTGGAAGAATTGCGCGACCACCTCGGCCGCAACATCCAGGAAGCCCTCGCGATCGAGGTCGCGTTTCTGAATATCTTCCGCTTTTAGACAGCCCGCCTGTAGCCGGGGCCGGTGACCTAGGCTTGGAAAAGCGTGGCCGCCAGAACGCGCCACCGGGGTCAGCGACCCCGGCTACAACTTGCTCTCGGAGCGCGAGCGGAAGTTCAACATCAGCGGCAGCCCGGGGAACGGTTCCGCCTTGCGGATTTGCGCCTCAAGATAACGCGCGTAGGTGTCGACCAACAATTTCGGATCGTTCACGAAGAGAACAAACTCGGGAGTGGGGAGTGGGCGATTTTCTCCGCGCGTTTGGGTGGCATAAAACAACTTCATCCGCTTGTTGGCCGACATCGGCGGCGGGCTGACCACGAATGCTTCGCGCATCAATCGGTTGAGCACTCCGGTGCTGAGGCGCGCCTGTGCTCCGCGGCGAATCTTGCGGATCGCGCTGAAAAGTCGATCGACGTTTTCGCCGGTGAGTGCGGACGCGACGAGGATCGGCGCGTAGGGCAGAAAGAAGAGCCGCTCGCGTGTTTCCTTGATCAACCTGGCGAGCGCCTCCTTCGCCCCGCGCTCCGGTTTCACGAGATCCCACTTGTTGACCAGGATGAGGGACGGCTTTTGCGATTTCAGCATCAAGGCGGCGATTTTCTTGTCCTGTAAAGTGGCCCCACTGGTAGCATCGACCACCAGCACGCAAAGGTCGGCCCGCCGGATTGTGCGCTCCGAGCGCATCACGCTGAAAACTTCCACCGAACTCGAATGTTTTCCCCGCGGGCGAATGCCGGCCGTGTCGATGAGCAGGAAATCATCCTTGCCATGCCGATAGGCGATGTCGACCGCGTCCCGGGTCGTGCCGGGGATGTTGCTCACGATCGTGCGGCGATCGCTCAGGATGGCGTTAACGAGTGAAGACTTGCCGACATTTGGCCGCCCGATGATGGCGAGGGAAAGAGCGGTGATCGGTGATTGGTGATCGGTGATCGGCGGGAGGCGCTCTTCGATTGCTTCGACTAACGAATCGATGCCAAGCCCGTGCGCCGCGCTGATCGAGAGCAGGTCGGGAAAACCGAGCCGCTGGAATTCCACATCCAGGTTCTCATGTTTGGGATGATCGATCTTGTTCACCGCAAGAATGACCGGTCGCTTGGACCTTCGTAAAAGTTGAGCCAGTTCCTGATCGACCGGCGTAAGGCCTTGCTGAGCGTCCACCACGAAAACGATCACGTCGGCCTCGCGCATGGCAGCGTCAGCCGCGGTCCGCACATCGGTGAGCAACTCGGTTTCGCCATGGCCGCCAATGCCGCCGGTATCCCAGATGGTGAAGGGCGAGTCGCCGCGTTTGCTCGGGGCGGAAATCCGATCGCGAGTAATCCCGGGTTGATCATGGACGATGGCAATGTCGCGCCCGACCAGCCGGTTAAAAAGCGCAGACTTACCGACGTTAGGCCGGCCGACAATTGCGACCTGGCGGCTGCTTCCTGTTTCCATTGCCTAACGCTTCTCCGGCGCGCCGTTCGCGTTTGCGTGTCCCTGCGCGCCGAGCTGGCGAAAGCCATCCCTCACATAGATGACGCCCGAGACAAAAGTGAAGAAGCCCGCCGCCGCCACAATGTAGATGAGCGGAATGAACATGAGCTGCAGCATCACCCAGGCGATCGCCGCCATCTGCAGGAAAGTCGCGACCTTTCCGGTCCAGGCGGGCCGGACCGTCACCTTCCCGTTCAAGAGATGCAGGACCGCGCTCCCAATCAGGATGACTGCGTCGCGACTGATCACCAGCACCGGAAACCAGGTCGGAAATTGTCCGTATTGCGGGTCGATATGGCTCCAGTTGCTGATGCTGAGGGTGATAATGGCGCTGAGCAGCAGACCCTTGTCCGCGATGGGATCGAGGACGACCCCGAGCGCGCTCTTCTGGTTGTAGCGGCGCGCGATATAGCCATCGAGCCCATCGCTCGCCGCGGCCACCAGGAAAATAACGATGGCAATGTAGCGTTGCCATTCCACCGGCGCGCCGCGTTTGACGCTCTCGCCATAATAGATCGCCATCAGGACGAAGGCCGGGATCATCAGGATGCGGATAAGGGTGATCTTGTTAGCCGTAGTCATCGCGCGCCTCGCAATATGCCCACGCCTTCGCCTAAAAGGAAAGGGAGCAGTGCAAGTGCGCCTGCAGGAGCGGTGGAGCGAGACTCTGTCGAGCCGGACGGGAGCGCGCCACGCAACTGCAATTGTGTTCCGACCTCGACGTAGTCTCTGCCCCCCGGGAGGGCACGCCTAACGATCAGGTTTCCAGCGTGACCGGAGGAGTTTGCTTCTCCGTCTGGTGCAACTCGGCGTGTTTCCCTTGCGCAAATTCCTTGATCATCATGCGGTTAAATGCCGGGATATCGTCCGGCTTGCGACTCGAGACGAGGCCGTTGTCCACCACCACCTCTTCGTCCACCCAGGTGGCCCCGGCGTTGCGCATATCCACCTGAATGGCGGGCCAGGAGGTCATCGTTCGGCCTCGCACCAGGTCGGCGTTGATGAGTACCTGCGGCCCGTGACAAATGACCGCGACCGGTTTGCCGACCTCAAAGAAATGGCGCACGAACTCGAGAGCGCTCTCCTCCTGCCGCATCGCATCGGGATTCAGCAAACCGCCCGGGATGAGGAGCGCATCGAAATCCTCGGCTTGTGCGGAGTAGAGGGTGAGATCGACCTCGAACTTGTCGCCTTTCTCATCGTGGTTCATGCCCTGAATTTTGCCGGATTTGATCGAGACGATCCGCGTCTCCGCACCCGCCTGATTAAGGGCTTCACGCGGCTTGGTCATCTCGACCTGTTCAAATCCATCGGCGACCAGGATCGCCACTTTTTTTCCGTCCAGCTTTGTTGCCATAGAAATCTCCGGGTTAAACTCCTTGCACGCCTCTCAATTGGGCGCCGTTCGCTAAGGGTTCGATCGTCGAAACGCCGTCGGATGCAACAAACCGCGCTCCTGTTTTGCAGGAGAAATTTCTTTGCGCCGCTCCGTCGGTTCCCGCTTAAACTCGTCCTTGAACCGCCGGTCGTCGGCTGCTTTGAGCGGTGGGTCCACGGGCCGTTGAGGCAACAGACATCTGGCCGCGGGCCGAAACTTTCCCTTTTCTTGAAACTTCGGTTTCTGGAATCCGTAGAGAACTAGTGAAGCCTCGAATATGAACAGATTTTTGGTCGCATTTATCGCCGGGATTCTGCCGGCTTTTCGCCCATCCACGCGCGAAACTTTTTGGGCTCCTTGCACTTTTTTGCAATTCCGCGCGCTCTTTTCTTTTAGCAAGAATGAAGACAAACACACGAACTCGAATCGGCAGCAGGACGCCGACACAAAGCAGAAACACATACAGACAAAAACTATGAAAACATTCCATTCCTTGATTGCCGGGCTTCGATCGGCCACTTCAATTCTTGCGCGGCAAATCGCGTTCCCGCTACTTTTTCTCGGTGCCGGGCTATTACTCGTGCAACCGTGCACCGGTCAGAGCGGGACTTGGACTGTCACGGGCAATCTCAACACTGCACACCACTTTCACACGGCGACGTTGCTACAAAACGGCATGGTCCTTGTTGCAGGAGGATATGACAGCAATATCATTGCTCTCACGAGCGCCGAACTGTACGACCAGCCGAGCCGTACCTGGATTGTCACGGGCAGTCTCAACACTGCACGGGTTATTCACACAGCGACGTTGCTACAAAACGGCATCGTCCTTGTTGCAGGGGGATATGACAGCAACGACTTAGCTTCCGCGAGCGCCGAACTGTATGACCCGGCGAGCGGGACCTGGACTGCCACAGGCAGTCTCAACAACCCACGCGTTTTTCACACGGCGACGTTGCTACAAAACGGCATGGTCCTTGTTGCGGGGGGATATGACGGCGACGACGTCCTCGCGAGCGCCGAACTGTACGACCCGGCGAGCGGAACTTGGATTGTCACGGGCAGTCTCAACACTGCACGGGCTGAACACACGGCGACGTTGCTACAAAACGGCATGGTCCTTGTTGCGGGGGGATTTGACAGCAACTTCTTTGCTTCCGCGAGCGCCGAACTGTACGACCCGGCGAGCGGAACTTGGATTGTCACGGGCAATCTCAACCCTGCACGGTCTGGTCCCACGGCGACGTTGCTACAAAACGGCATGGTCCTTGTTGCGGGGGGATATGACGGCAACGACCTCCTCGCGAGCTCGGAACTCTATGATCCGGCGACCGGGCTGTGGACCGGGACGGGCAGCATGGCCACCGCGCGATATTGGGATACCGCGACTCTCCTGCCCAACGGCCAGGTGCTCGTCGCTGGGGGACTTGACAGTAACTTCGCCTATGTCGCGAGCGCGGAACTCTATGATCCGGCGACCGGGCTGTGGACTGCGACCGGCAGTCTCAACACTGCACGGGTTGCTCACACGGCAACGTTGCTACCCGATGGCGCGGTGCTCGCCGCAGGTGGTTTTAATCCTAATTCCGGCAGTCTCGCGAGCGCGGAACTCTACACAAGCGACGGGGGCGGCGAACTCACGCTCTCCGCAAAGCTCCGTGGGGAACATGGCAAACGTTTTGTCGCCCTTGAGTGGTCCCCGGCGGATGGCGGCAGTATAAACGTCCTGCGTGACGGTGTGACATTCCGGACGGTGGATGACGACGGCCGCGCTCAGGACCACCTCGGCACCGGCCGTAGGGAAGTCCACACCTATCAAGTCTGCGAGACAGACACGGGCACCTGCTCGAACGAAGTGAGGGTCAAAGTTCCCGGCAGTGGCCAATAAGCAATAGGCCATCTTCGCCAGCAGGTCGTCCGATCCGACCTCCTGGCAGCCTAAGTTTAAGAATATATCTGAAAATAAAGCTCGACACTATCCCCGGCGGGACGCCTTAATCGCGGCTTACCGCAGCCCCACTAGATCATTCCCGACCCGTTTCTGGGTGGATCGCGCCGGCCTTGTCGAGAGAGGCTCCGGTTAATCGGAGGTCTCAAATTATGAAAAGGTTTCTGGTCGCATCAATCGCTGGAACGCTCTGGCATTTCTCCGCTGTTCAGGGAAGCAAACAACCCACCGCGGCTGGTCGGACATCAGCTTTAACTCTCTTCCGGTGCGAGGCTCCTTCGGGCCCGGCGCTGGCGACTCTCTTTACCACCGGCATTCCAAGTAAAGCGAAGTATCTCGTTGTCGAGAAAACCGATCAGCAACAAAACAGATGAACACAACCCAATTAGAACTATGAAAACATTGCCTTCCCTGATTGCCGGTCTTCGGCCGGTTAGCTCGATTCTTGCGCGGCGGATCGCGTTTCCGCTGCTTCTCCTCAGTGTTGGGCTATTACTCGTGCAGCCGTGCGCGGGTCAGAGCGGGACTTGGACGGAGACCGGCAGCCTCGCCACCGCACGCGAACTTCACACGGCGACGCTGCTGCCCAACGGCAAGGTGCTCGTCGCAGGCGGCTACTTCGGGGTCGCGAACGCGGAAGTCTACGATCCGGCGAGTGGGACTTGGGCGGCCACCGGCAGCCTCCCAACCGGACGCCATGAACACACGGCGACACTGCTGCCCAATGGTAAGGTGCTCGTGGTAGGAGGACAGGACAGCAACTTCGATCTTCTCGCGAGCGCGGAACTCTACGATCCAGCAAGCGGGACCTGGGCGTCCACCGGCAGCCTCGCAGACGCACGCTTTAGGCACACGGCGACGTTGCTGCCAAACGGCAAGGTGCTTGTCGCAGGCGGCTATGGCGGCATCTTCAACAGCGATCTCGCGAGCGCGGAACTCTACGACCCAGCAAGCGGGAATTGGACCGCCACCGGGAGCCTCACCACCGCACGCAAGTTACACACGGCGACGTTGCTGCCAAACGGCAAGGTGCTTGTCGCAGGCGGCGAAGGCTTTGCTGGCGCGAGCGCGGAACTCTACGATCCGGCGAGCGGGACTTGGACGGCCACCGGCAGCCTCGCCACCGCACGCTTTGAGCATACGGCGACGTTGCTGCCTAACGGCAAGGTGCTCGTCGCAGGCGGTTTCAACAACGGCTCCAACTCTCTCGCGAGCGCGGAACTCTACGATCCGGCGAGCGGCGCTTGGATGGCGACCGGCAGCCTTGCCACCGACCGCGTTGACCATACGGCGACGTTACTCTTTAACGGAAAAGTGCTCGTCGCAGCTGGTTTCAGTTTCGACAGCGGCGGTGTTATCGCGAGCGCGGAACTCTATGATCCGGTGAGCGGCGCTTGGATGGCGACCGGCAGCCTGGCCACCGAACGCGCCTTTGGCCACACAGCGACCTTACTGCCCAACGGCAAGGTGCTCGTCGCAGGCGGAGAGGACGCTGGTTTCAACCTTCTCACGAGCGCGGAACTCTACACAAGCGACGGGGGCGGCGAACTCACGCTCTCCGCGAAGGTCCGCCGCGAACATGGCAAACGTTTCGTCGCCCTTGAGTGGTCCCCGGCGGATGGCGGCCTCATCAACATCGCGCGTGACGGTGTGGTAATCCATACGCCGTTTGACGACGGCCGCGCTCAGGACCACCTCGGCGCCGGGCCCAGGGAAGTCCACACCTATCAAGTCTGCGAGACAGACACGGGCACCTGCTCGAACGAAGTGGAGGTCAAAGTTCCCGGCAGTGGCCAATAAGAGATAGGCCATCTTCGCCAGCAGGTCGTGCGATCCGACCTCCTGGCAGCCTAAGAAAATATCTGAAATAAAGCTTGACGCAGTTCCAGACGCGACGGCTTAATCGCGGCTTACCCCAGCTTCACTAGATATTCCCGACCCGCTTCAGAAGGGTGGATCGCGCCGGCCTTGTCGAGAGAGGCTCCGGTTAATCGGAGGTCTTAAATATGAAAAGGTTCTTGGTCGCATCCAGCGCCGGAATTTTAGCCGCTTGGCGCGTGCCGGGCGCAACCTCTGGCCTTCACCCAGGTCGTCTTTCCTCAACTTCGCGCACTTTTTTTGCAACTTCGGGCACCTTTCTCCGTAGGAAGAAAGTGACGCGGCAACATGCGCCGCCGCGCAACCCTTAGCTCTGATTTCGGCCTCTGCCATGAACATCCAAACACAAAGGAAACAACCTCTATGAAAACATACGCCACTTCTCGATCGGCCTTCTTCGATTCACGCCTCTTAATCGGTTTTGCTCTTTGCTCCGTCGGCCTCCTCCCGGCTTTGGCTGGGTTGAGTCAATCTGTAACTGGAACGATCGTTACGAAGGCGCCAGCGCAAACACCTGGCACGTGGGAGGCGACGGGCAGCCTCGCCACCGCGCGAAACCGCCATACCGCGACGCTCCTGTCCAACGGCCAGGTGCTCGTCGCTGGGGGATATGGCCTCAGCGGCACTCTCGCGAGCGCGGAACTCTATGATCCGGCGACCGGGCTGTGGACCGCGACGGGCAGCATGGCCAACACGCGATACCTCCATACCGCGACGCTCCTGTCCAACGGCCAGGTGCTCGTCGCTGGGGGAGTTGGCGACGCCTATCTCGCGAGCGCGGAACTCTATGATCCGGCGACCGGGCTGTGGACCGCGACGGGCAGCATGGCCACCGCGCGATACTTCCATACCGCGACGCTCCTGTCCAACGGCCAGGTGCTCGTCGCTGGGGGAAATAACGGCAACGGCAACTTCGCGAGCGCGGAACTCTATGATCCGGCGACCGGGCTGTGGACCGCGACGGGCAGCATGGCCACCGTGCGAGAGGCGCATACCGCGACGCTTCTGCCCAACGGGCAGGTGCTCGTCGCTGGGGGATACGGCAGCGGCTATCTCGCGAGCGCGGAACTCTATGATCCGGCGACCGGGCTGTGGACCGCGACGGGCAGCATGGCCACCGCGCGAGAGTGGCATACCGAGACGCTCCTGCCCAACGGTCAGGTGCTGGTCACAGGCGGGGGGACTAGCACCAGCCCATTCGTTCTCGCGAGCGCGGAACTCTACGATCCGGCGACCGGGCTGTGGACCGCGACGGGCAGCATGACTACCGCGCGAGAACTCCATACCGCGACGCTCCTGCCCAACGGCCAGGTGCTTGTCGCTGGGGGATGGGACGGCGGCTATCTCGCGAGCGCGGAACTCTATGATCCGGCGACCGGACTGTGGACCGCGACGGGCAGCATGGCCGCCGCGCGCGCGCGCGGTGGACCCGCGACGCTGCTGCCAAACGGCCAGGTGCTCGTCGCTGGAGGATATAACGACACCGGCCATCTCGCGAGCGCGGAACTCTACACAAGCAACGGGGGTGGCGAACTCACGCTCTCCGCAAAGGTCCGTCGGGAACATGGCAAACGTTTCGTCGCCCTTGAGTGGTCCCCGGCGGATGGCGGCAGCATAAACGTCCTGCGTGACGGTGTGGTAATCCATACGCCCTCTGACGACGGCCGCGCTCAGGACCACCTCGGCACCGGGCCCAGGGAAGTCCACACCTATCAAGTCTGCGAGACAGACACGGGCACCTGCTCGAACGAAGTGAAGGTCAAAGTCCCCGGCAGTGGTCAATAAGAGATAGGCTATCTTCGCCAGCAGGTCGTCCATCCGACCTCCTGGCAGCCTAAGAAAATTTCTAAAATAATTGCTCGACACCATCCCGGGCGAGCGGGCTTAATCGGGGTTTACCCCAGCTTCGCTAGATATTCCCGACCCGCTTCAGATGGTGGATCGCGCCGGCCTTGTCGAGAGAGGCTCCGGTTAATCGGGGGTCCAAAATATGAAAAGGTTTCTGGTCGCGTTTATGGCCGGAATTCTGCCGCCTTTTCGCGCGCCGCACGCTAACTTGTTTGGGCTTTTCGTACTTTTTTTGCAATTCCGGCCGCCTTTTCCTTTTGGATGGAAATGAAAAGAAAATGTCTTAGAGGGCGTCTAAAAAAGGCGGAGCGGCAGCGGAAGTCGGGCATCTTGCCTGACTCGGCCCACGGGCTTCCAGCCCGTCGCATCGCATTAGGCAGGCAAGATGCCCGCCTGCCAAGTCAGGCTGGAAGCCTGACTTCCGTCCGGAGCCCGACTTTTTAGACGCCCTCTTAGGTCCCTTCGAGAGACGGACGGCGAGAACTTTACGATCAAAATTCCCACACCGATGCCTAACGAACAAAACAATCATTAAGAACAAGCATCTGGAGCAGGAGAAAATTACGAACCAGAATGATGGAAACATTCCATCCACTAATTACCGGTCTTCGGCCGGCTCATTCAATTGTTGCGCAGTGGCTCACGCTCCCGCTGCTGACGACCGCTGGTAATGCGACGCTGATCGCCGATCCGTTCGGATTGATCAAGTTCTTTGATGATCCGATGGGCGACTCTGCACGGATCGAGGTCTTCGGCAGTGGCAGCCTGGACATTACCGCTGACAACGCTCCGGGCGTGACAGTTGGCTCGATTGAAGGAAACGGCCTTGTACAGCTTGGGGCTAACAACTTGACCGCGGGTATCACCAACCTAAGCCCAACGTTTTCCGGTACAATTGATGGCGCTGGCTCACTGACTAAAACCGGGACGGCAAGCTGATCCTGACGACGGCAACCTCTACACCGGGGGCACCCAAGTGGAGGGGGGCGCGCTTATGGTTAATAACAGGACTGGCTCAGGCACCGGCAGTGGCGCCGTGCAGATTCGCGCCGGCCCTCTTCCCCGAAATGGGCGGCGAAGACAAGAACGGTGATGCGCTCCATCGAAACCGCGAAAGATTTCGCGTTGGCATTGCCGACGGGGCTGGCTAATCTGGCGTCGTGTTTTTTCAAACCGGGAGCGCCCTGATTTTCTGCCTGCTGGTCAGCCAAGGCTTGGCCACGCCCAAGCCGGCGTCGTCACCCGCCAACACGACGGTCGCCCCGAGCACGACGGGCGCCGCGCTCTCCGCGGCGGAAATGAGCCAGGCAATCAAGACCGACTCCGTCACCATCCCCACGCCGGGCGAACTTTTTACCGCCCTGGGCAAGCCAGCTAAACCCGATTGGGCGTCGCGCTACCGTGGTCCGATCGCGATGAATTACAAGACTCGCGCCCAGATCGCGCTCAACCTCGGCGGTCTCATCGCCGACGGGTTCATCGCGATCGAAGCCCAAGATACGCAGCAGGTGAAGAACATCGGCGGCGATGTCGTGAAGCTGGCCAAGGCGCTCGGGGTGAGCGAAAACATCCTGGCCCGCGGCAACAGCATCAACCAATTCGCCGAGAACGATGAGTGGAGCACACTCCAGGAGGAGCTGGAGGCGACCCAAAACGAAGTGAAAGCTTCCATGCAATCGCATCGCGATCAGGACCTGGTTATCCTCGTTAGTCTGGGTGGCTGGATCCGCGGCACCCAGGTGGTGAGCGGCGTAGTGGCAAAAAGCTACGATGAACGGCTCGGCCAGATCCTGCGCCAGCCCGAGCTGCTTCGTTTCATTCGCTCGAAGATCGGTCAGACCTCGCCTGAAATGCAGAAGGATCTGCTGGTTAGCAGCGTCAACAAACAGCTGCAATCGATCGAACAAATCGTCGCGAAACCCTTTGGGCAGCCGCTTTCGGCCGCCGAGGTCGGGCAGCTGAGCGAGCGGGTCGACCACCTCATGGGCGAGATTCAGAAAAAGGATTGACCATGCGCCGCCTCGCTTCTTTTTGCTTAACGATGTTGCTCGGGATCGCGCTTGGCGGTCGCGCTCTGGCCGAGACTGACCAGGAAGTGTCCGCCCGCGCGGTGGCCTTGGAACTGGCCGGCGCTTTTGCGAACGACGGCTTTAAACTTCGGGATGGACATTGGACCGGCACCCTCGCCCGCGGCGAGAGCAAGGTGATCGCAGTCAATCTTTATGCCGGAAACGAGTATTGGTTTTCCGCCGGGGCGACCGACAAGGCGAAAAAGCTAGCAGTCGAGCTGTTCGATGAAAAAGGCGCCCCGGTCGCTGGAGAAAAATTCAACTCCGGCACGAAAGCGGCTACCGGAGTAGCCGTGGGCAATAGCGGCGAATATTTTGTGAGAGTCACGCTGGACGAGGGCGAGCCGGCGGGCGTTTGTTTCGTTTACAGCTACAAATGAAAACGCGTCACCTCCTCCCATGCGCCGCGGCGGCCCTGCTCGCGGTCGGTTGCGCCTCTTCCGGCAAGCCGAAAGTTTCTTCGGGCGGGACCGATAACTGGTATGCGGTCGCGGCCATCCAGACGCCCTTCTATCGCTACGGACCGCAGCAGGGTTACGGACCCGATATGCAATTGCCGCACGACTCGATCATGCAAGTCATCCAGCCCTCGTTTGGTTACGTGAAAGTAAAATTGCAGGATGGCGAAAGCGGCTACGTCGCGAGCGAAGACATCCGTCCCGCCCCGCCGACTCTCGTGGCGGAAAAGCTGGCCCCGCCGCCCGACCTGACGACCCCAATCGTCGCCAGCCACAGCGAAGAAGGCGAACAATTCGGGCTCGACTCCAATGATCCGCGCTTGATCGCGCCGCCCGAGCCGCTCCCGGAAATGACCCCTGCCACGGATTTCCGCTACGAGCCGGCGCCGCTGCCTGATAATTAGCCGTTTTCTTGCGCTCGTCGGTCAGGTCCCATCCTTGCGGCGATAAGCTTGCGCCCGCACGCGGCTTTGAGATAAATACCGCTCGTGCGTCGAGTCATCTCTCGCGCAAGCTGCTGCCTTTCGCCGCCACCGCGCCATGATTTCATTGCAGATTTTCTACGAGGGCAACGTCCACGGCGTTGGCTTTCGCTGGTCGGTTAAACAAACGGCCAAGGGTTTCGATGTCGTCGGCTGGGTGCGCAATCTGCCCGATGGCCGCGTCGAGTTGCGGGCGAGCGGGGAGGAAACGGAAGTGCGCGCTTTCCTCGAGGCGATCGTGCAGAGTGAATTGCGCGCGCACATTCGCCAACAAACGGAATCCATCCTGCCGGAGGTCGTCGCGGCGCGCGGCTTCGAAATTCATCAATGACTGAGCCGGCCGTCACGGTGCAAAACCTGACAAAGGTTTTCCCGATTCCCTTTCGCCGCACGAAATTGGTCGCGGTCCGAGGGCTAAACCTGGAGGTCGCACCCGGCCAGGTTTACGGCCTGCTCGGGCCTAACGGATCGGGCAAAAGCACGACCTTGAAGATCATTCTTGGCCTTGTCACCGCCAGCGCTGGCACGACCAAAATTTTCGGCCGCGACAGCCGCGAGGTCGGGAGCCGGGAAGCGGTCGGGTTCCTACCGGAAAATCCATACTTTTACAAATACTTGACCGGCGCGGAGACGCTCCGTTTCTACGGGAAGCTCTGCGGTCTGCGCGGAAAGAAGCTGCAGGCGCGAACGGACGAATTGCTCGCTCTCGTTAGTCTGGAGGAGGCGAGCGACCGCCGGCTCGGCGGTTACTCCAAAGGCATGCTGCAGCGCATCGGGCTGGCCCAGGCACTCATCCAGGAGCCAAAACTCGTCGTGCTGGACGAACCGACCGCCGGAGTCGATCCGGCCGGGTCGCGTGAGATTCGCGACCTGATTCTCGATCTGAAACGGCGGGGCATTACCGTGCTGCTTTCCTCCCACCTGCTCGCGCAGGTCCAGGAAATCTGCGACCGGGTCGGAATCCTGGCGAACGGTGTCCTGGTGCGGGAAGGCCGGGTCGAGGATTTGCTCGCGATCGAAAATCAAACCGAGCTCATCCTGGAAAACGCCACTCCCGAGGTTCTCGGGCAGATCTCAGCCCTTCTCGACCAAACCAAGACGCGCCTCGTCGAACAGCGCCGGCCGCAGACCACGCTCGAGGGCTTGTTCCTGGAGGCAACGAAAACCTCCCCCGCGCCGCGAGATTCCTAGCGCGATGGCCGAACTCCAACATCGTTCGTTTTCGCTCGGCCGGATTGCCGCCCTCACCGGCAACACTTTCACCGAACTCGTCAGGCTGAAGGTTTTTTATTTTCTGCTCATCTTCGCCCTGCTCCTGATCGGCAACTCGCTCTTCATGGCGCGGCTTAGCTTCCAGCAGGAATTCCAGGTCCTGAAAGATGTCTCGTTAGGGGCGATGAGCATCTTCACCTCGCTCCTCGCGATCGTCGCCACCGCCCAGCTCCTCCCGCGCGATCTCGAGGATCGCACCATCTACACCATCCTGGCCAAACCGGTGCCTCGTTACGAATACCTGATCGGCAAATTGGCCGGCGTTCTTCTCCTGCTTGGTCTCAGTATCCTGGCGATGAGCGCCCTTTTCCTCGCCCTCCTTTTCGTTAGGGAGCAGATGCTGATGAGCGAAACCCTGCGCGAGACGGCGGGGCTCCGCCCCGAGCAGGTGCAGGCCGCGATTCGCAGCCTGGAGGAGTCGGCCTTCAACGCCAACCTTCTCCCCGGCATCGTCATTATTTATCTCAAGGCCGCCCTCCTCGCGGCCCTCACCCTCTTCATTTCCACCTTCGCCTCCTCGAATATCTTTACGATCGTGGTGATGGTTTTCATTTATTTCATCGGCCACCTTCAGGCGACGGCCCGCGAATACTGGCTGCAGGAACATGGCGGCGGCTGGCTGGCCAAAACCTTCCTCGCCCTCGTCGCCCTCGCCTTTCCCGATCTCCAGCTTTTTAATTTGGTCGACGACATCGTCGCCGGCACTGCCATTCCGCCTGGCCTCTTTGCCCAGACGGCGGTTCTCGGTTGCGTCTACACCTCGGTCTACCTCTTCTTCGCCTGGGTTTCGTTTCACGGGAAAGCGTTATGATTCGCGGAGTCATCATCGGCGCGCTCTTGCTTCTTTTCGGCGGGCTTCGCCTGCCGATCGAGAGCAGCCTCACGGAACAGCACCGGAGCGCCTATTTCCACCAGGCCAGGCTCGGGCTCGATCTGCGCGAACAGATTGGGCAGCTCGGATTTCTCGCTGCCTTGAGCGGATTTCGTTCGCTCGTCGCCGACGTTGTTTTCATCCAGGCGCACGTCGCCTGGGAACGAACGGAGTGGGGCCGGGTCCTGCTTCTCTTTCGGCAAGCGACCACGCTCCAGCCGCGCTCGGTTCTTTTCTGGGACATGGCCGCCTGGCACATGGCCTGGAACGCGAGCGTCGCCGCGCTCCACGACGAAGCCTTGCCTAACGACTTGGTGCGGCGCAAGGCGCAGCGCGAATACATCGATCTGGGAAAAGATTTTCTGGAGCGCGGGATCAAGAACAATCCGGACCGGCCGCAGCTCTATGAGTCGCTCGCCCGACTTTACAAAGAAAAACTGCAGAATCACGCCGCCGCCGCCACCTGTTACGCGCGTGCTGCGGCTCTTCCGGGAGCGGCCGAATACGACAACCGTTTCGCCGCTTACGAGCTCTCTTTCGCGCCCGGCCACGAACGCGAAGCCTACGAGGCGCTCCGCCGCCTTTACGACCTGGGCGAGCACGAACGTTTGCCCACCCTGCTCACTCGCCTGAAATTTCTCGAAGAAAAACTCGGAATTCCGTTGTATGAGCGCATCCCCGATAAAGAAAAGTAACCTCCGATGCGTTTTGCCATTCTCAGCGACATCCATTCCAACCTCGAAGCCCTCGAGGCCGTGCTGGCTGATGCCAGGGCGCAGGGCTGCACCAACTTCGTTTGCCTCGGCGACGTTGTCGGCTACAACGCCAATCCGAAAGAGTGCCTGAAAATTATCCAGGACCTCGAATGCCCGGTCGTGAAAGGAAATCATGACGAGCAGGTCTCGATTGTCCGCTCGACCGAGGGTTTCAATGAATTGGCCGAGGAGGCGATAGACTGGACCCGGGCCCAGCTCTCCGCCGACGAAAAAGCCTGGCTGGCCGATCTCCGCCTCACCCGGCAGGTGCGCGACTTCACCATCGTCCATGCCACCCTCGATACCCCTGGCCAGTGGGGTTACGTCTTCAATGATCTCGACGCCATCGCGAGCTTCACCTACCAGCACACCTCGCTCTGCTTTTTCGGCCACACCCATTGGCCGACGGCTTTCGTGCGCGAGGACAATGTGCGCCGCATCGCCGTCGGGCAGATCATTCTCTCCCCTGGGAAAAGATATTTCATCAACCCCGGCAGCATCGGCCAGCCGCGCGACCGCGATTGGCGCGCCGCCTACTGCATTTTGCACACCGACCGCCTGGTGGTCGAGGAACGCCGGGTGAAGTATGATCTCGAGACCGCCCAGCGCAAAATCCGCGCCGCCGGCCTGCCCGACCGCCTTGCCGACCGGCTCGCGGTCGGGCGCTGAAAAATTACTGATTGATGATTTCCGACTGCTGATTGCAAATCCCCCCGGCGACTTGCGGCGATGAAATCAGCAATCAGCAGTCAGCAATTAGCAATCCGTTCCATCCTCATTATCAAGCCGAGTTCGTTAGGCGACGTTGTCCATACCCTGCCGGCGGCGGCTCTGCTGCGCGATGCCTACCCTGAGGCCGACATCACCTGGGTGATCAACCCGGAGTGGGCCCCGCTCCTGCGCGGCAACAAAAGCGTCGACCACGTCCACATTTTTCCGCGCGGCGGCCTCGGCAGTTTTGGCATGTCGAAGCATCTCCTCCCATGGCTGCGCGAGGTCGGCCGGTTGCGGCCGGATGTCGCCTTCGATTTCCAGGGCCTTCTCCGGAGCGCGCTGATCGGAAAGATGAGTCATCCCCGCTCGTTCTACGGAATGAACGACGCGCGTGAGGGCGCCCATCTTTTTTACCAGCAGACCGCGCCGGTCGATCGCAACGCGCATGCCGTCGAACGTTATCTCTCGCTCATCGCAACTTTCGGGGTGCCGATCCAGCGCCCTTTGCGATTCCCCCTCCCGACCGGCGACCGGGTGCAGCCTTTCGACGAAGACGAGCCATTCGTCCTTTTCCATCCCTTCGCGCGCGGCCGGAACAAATCGCTCAGCGACCTGGCGGTCGAAGAGTTCTGCCGTGCGCTGGCGCCGCGGCGCGTCGTCATCGTCGGTCGCACCAAACGCGATCTGCCCGTCCCGGACAATTGCGTCAATCTCCTCAATCACACCACTATCCTGCAACTCGTCTGGCTGATCCGCCGGGCGCGGTTCACTGTCAGCGTCGACAGCGGCCCGATGCACATCGCGGCCGCGCTCTCCGATCGGCTCATCTCCATCCACACTTGGAGTGATCCGAGGAAAGTAGGACCTTACAATCAGGACGCCTGGGTCTGGAAAAATGGCGACCTCCGCCGGGTGCGCGACCTTCCTCTGCCGGCCAGGCGCGAGAAAGGTCGCGCCTTCCAGTCGGCGGACGTCAAGACGCTCCTCCCGCTCCTCCAGGAGGATCTCGGCTGAGGCCGACCCTCGCGCGAACGACGAGCGCGCGTTTTAGACGGCTCGCTGGCGAAGGACAAATTCGGCCAGCGGGAGGTCGGCCGGCCAGGTGATCTTGAAGTTCGGCTCTTCGTTAGGCAAGAGGACGACCCGGCCGCCGGCGCGTTCCACGGCGGAAATCTCGTCCGTCACATCGAGGCCCGCCTCGAAGATCGCGGCATACGCCTTTTCCAAAAGCTCGCGCTGGAAAATCTGCGGAGTCTGAACCGCGAAGAGATCGGCTCGCTCCACGCCGCCGATCACTGCCAGCTCCCGATCGACGCGTTTCAGCGTGTCGCTGACCGGGGCGGCGCTGGCCGCTCCGCCGTGCCGGCGGGCGAGCTGGAATATCTGCTCGATCATTTCCGGACGAACGAGCGGGCGGGCGGCGTCGTGAACGGCGACAAAGTCATTTTCCGCCGGCAGTTTCTGCAGGCCGCAGCGGACCGAATCCTGGCGGCGTGCGCCCCCGGGAATGATCGCCGAAACTTTTCCGAAGCCCTGGAGCGCGACGATCTTTTCGTAGGCAGAGAGGCGCTCCGCCCGGCCGACGAGGATGATGTCGGTGACGGACTTGGTTTGCTCGAAAGCGGCGATGGAATGGGCCACGACCGATCTGCCGGCGAGGGACGCGAGGAGCTTGTCGAAGCCCATCCGCTGGCTGCGGCCGCCAGCGACGATGATCGCGCTCAGCATAAGGAGCTCGTTAGGCGAGCTGTCGCTGCACTTCCTGGCTGAGCGTCCTGCCGTCGGCCCGCCCCGCGACTTTCGGGCCGAGCGCTTTCATGACCGCGCCCATCTGCGCGCGCGAGGTGGCGCCGACTTCCGCGATCGCCTCCCTCACGAGCCGGGCAATTTCGTCCGCGTCCATCGCGGCCGGGAGATAACCCTGCAAAATTGCGAGCTCGCTCTTTTCCTTCTCTGCCAGCTCGGCCCGCCCGCCTTTCTCGAAGCTCTCGATCGAATCCTGGCGTTGTTTGACCTGTTTGCGGATGACCGCGGTCGCTTCCGCCTCATCCAGCTCGCCTTCCGCGCCCGATTTTTCGATCGCGGCGTATTTGAGGGCCGATTTTAACATCCGCAGGACGCCGAGCCTGCTCGCGTCTTTGGCGCGCATCGCGTCCTTCAGGTCGGAATCGATTTGCTGGGCGAGGCTCATAAAAAACTCGTCAGGCAACAGCCAGCTCGCGGCGCGCAAGGGGCGGGCGAAAGGCCGTCACCTGCGCGACGGGCGCGGCAATCTCGATCCAGCCGGCTTCATCAAAGAACCAGACACGCCGATCGAGTTTCACAAAGATCGCGCGGCTCGTGACAAAACCGTGGAGCGGCAGCAAAATCTCCCCGCTAAAAGCATCGCCCTGATAACGGCCGATGCAGGCGATCGCGCCGGTCGCGCAATCGATCAGGTCGATCTTCACGCTCCGGCCCGGCAGCGTTGTGCGCAGTCGGCGAAGATCGCCATTCCCATCATGGCCGAGGAGGTAAAGTGAAGCTCCTTCCGCCCGCAGGGGCTTGAGGGTAAAAGCGACGTGGAGATGGAGTTCATTGCGTTCACGGAGGAAGGAATGGATCGGCCCGTCACACGCGCGCATGGCTTCTCGACCGCCGATCATGAAACGCTCGGGACGTTTGGCGTAGGCCAGAAACCGACGCCGCGAGAGCGCGACCTGCGTGACATGACTGACAATCGCGCGCCGCTTCAATTTTTTCTCCAGCGGGCTGCTGAAAAGTTCGTGGGCCTCGCGGGCAAATGATTGGCTGGCTCCGTGCACGAGATAATGGAGTTGGGTCATCTCATGTTGTGGGGGTAAATGATCATCAATCGCGACCCCGAGGAGGACGGCGAGACCGCTGTGATCGGGATGCGTATCGGCCGCGGAGGGGATGAGCAGATGCGTCGGCTCCCAGAAACGAATCACGTCCGCCAGACGCCGCACGGTTTCGTCGCAGCCGGCGAGCAAAAGATCGGTCACGCCCTGGTCCGGCAAGGAGAGAAACTCGACACATTCCCTTGCCACCCCAAGAGTTTGGAGGGCGGCCAGCGCTTCCGCCTGGCGTCGCGCGCCCCAGCGGCGACGGTCGCTCTCGCCGATGCGCACCTTGCCTTCGAGCACCCGTTGCGGCCAGCCATTGCGTTCGCCATCCGTCGCATAAACGACCCGGACCGCCGCGCCCGCCGCGACCGCGCGCTGCAGGAAAACGCCGGTGGCGAGGGATTCGTCGTCCGGATGGGGGGCGAATAGCATCACGCGGGAACGTGAAGTGAGGAGCGGCAAGTTCATTTGGGAATCCCGGTCTTAGCAGGATTAATCGTTCGTGCAAGCCGGGAAAAAGGCCGTGCTCCCCCCACTCGTGCTCATAATTCGGGCACGTTCCTTCCGGTCAGGAGCACGATTCACAGAATCAAACAGGCTTGCAAATATCCAGCTCCCGCAACTTTTCCACGCAGCTTTGCAACGACCGGACATCGCTCACGCTCAGCACCTCCGCGCCTTTCTGCGTCCGCTGCAGCAGTCCCGCCAGAACACCGCCCGGCCCGAGTTCGAGAAAAAGATCGCACCCCATCTCCAGCATCCTCTCCATGCAATCGGTCCAGCGCACGGTGCCGATCACTTGCGCTTGCAGGGTCTGGCGGATTTCGTCGGCAGAGTCCACCTGTTTTCCGTTCACATTACTGATCACAGGAAAGGACGGTTTTTGCAAAACAACGTCCTTAAGTGATTCGCCGACTTGAATGCGAGCCGATTCCATTAATCGCGAATGATAGGCCCCCGCCACATTCAGGAGCGTAGCCCGACGAATGCCGTACTCCTTCGCCAGCCCCACCGCATTTTCAACTTTCCTACGGTCGCCCGACACCACGATTTGCCCCGGAGAATTCAAATTTGCGACATCAACATCGGCCGCCGCCGCGAGCCGGCGGACCCCCGCTTCATCCCCGCCGATCACAGCCGCCATTGCGCCGGAGGTCGCTTCGCAGGCCGCTTCCATGAAACACCCGCGTTGTTCGACCAGGCGCAAACCTTCTTCGAATGAAAAGGTTCCGGCCGCCGCGTGCGCGGTCCACTCGCCCAACGACAAGCCGGCCGCGGCCGTGATCGGCAGCTCCCCCGCGATTTCGCGCAGCACGCTCAGGCAGGCCAGCCCGTGCACGTAGAGCGCGGGCTGACAATTCGAGGTGCGGGTCAGTTCCTCGATCGGACCCGACCACGCGATCTCGCGCAGGTTGCGGCCGAGGACCTCGTCCGCGCGCTGGAACAGATCGGCCGCCTCGGTGAATTCCTTCGCCAAGTCATGCCCCATCCCGACGGTTTGCGCGCCCTGCCCGGCAAAAAGAAGTGCGATTTTTCTGCTCATGCTGGCGATGATGCCTGGAAGATGAGCGCATTCAACCCCGAAGGTTCTTCTTGCCCGATCGGTGGTGACTTCCTACGCTCCGCCCGATGCGATTGCCCCGTGTCCTCCTCTTCCTGCTGATCTCGTTCTTCGTGCTTCTTTCGAAAGGCGAAGCTGCCAGCTCGGATTGGCTGGAGGCGCCGCAACCGCCCTATCCACTGGTTTCCGCGCTGCATAAATATTCCGGAACGGTTACGCTGCGTCTGTATCTGAAAAAAGATGGCCGGGTAAAAGAAGTGAAGATTGCGAAAGGGAGCGGCAGCGATCGGCTCGACGCCGCCGCCCGCATGGCCGCACTGCAATGGCGACTCGACCCGGCGAAGCTCACACCCCCCGACACGGAAAAAGGCCGCCTGATCGAGATCGAATTCAAGCGCGGCGCGAACGACGCGAATGTGGCGCGCGCGGTCCTCCTCGACGCCGGACAGCGCGGCTCGGCCTGGCAACGTCGCGGCGTCATTCGAACTCCATCGTCCGCCCGGTATTTTCATCGCAAGCCGGGGACGGTCTTGCTCCAGTTCACGATTGGATTCGATGGTCATCCCAGCGCGGTGAAGGTGCTGCAGAGTTCCGGTTACCCGCCCTATGATCAGGCCGCGATCGACGGCATCCAGACCTGGAAAGCCTATCCGCAGTTTGTCGGCGAAACGGTCAAGGTCCCGATTACATTCGTGCTCTGAGATCGGCCTTCGCCTTCGTCGCGCAACTTTCCCGCTTGCGCGGGCCAGCGGCGTTGCGAGCATAAACGGCCGGCCATGCCCAACACCACCCGCGAACTCGCAGCGCCCGATCCGCTCGCCCGCACTCTGCAGGTTCCGGCGGAGGCTGCGCCTAACGACGACCTGATTGGCGAGAAGATGATTCTGAATATGGGGCCGTCGCACCCGGCCACGCACGGCGTCCTGCGGCTCGTGCTCGAACTCGACGGCGAGTTGGTGACAAAGGCGACGCCCGACGTCGGCTACCTGCATCGGGGCGACGAGAAGATCGCGGAGAACATGCAATACAACCAGTTCGTGCCCTACACGGACCGGCTCGATTATCTCGCGCCGCTCGCGAACAACGTCGCCTACGCGCTCGCGGTCGAGAAACTGATGGGATGGGAACTTCCGCCGCGCGGGAAAGCGATCCGCGTCATCTGTTGTGAAACGGCGCGACTTTCGGCCCATTTGCTGGGCCTGGGCGCGATGGCGCTCGATCTCGGGGCGATGACGGTCTTTCTCTACACCTTCACCGAACGCGAGAAACTTTATAATTTGTTCGAGCTCCTGACCGGCGCGCGCTTCACCACTTCCTACACACGGGTCGGCGGACAGATCCGCGATTTGCCGGACACTTTCATCCCGCAGCTGGAGGCTTTTCTCGACGGCTTCCTCCCGCAGCTCGACGAGATCGACAAGCTGCTGACCCGCAATCGCATCTTCGTCGACCGCACCCGCGATGTCGGCGTGATCACGAAGGATCGCGCCATCGCCTACGCTCTTTCCGGGCCGAACCTGCGCGGCAGTGGCGTCGAACACGATCTGCGACGCGCGCATCCCTATCTCGATTACGAGCAATATGATTTCGAGGTCGCGATCGGGAGCGCGGGCGATTGCTACGATCGTTACCTGGTGCGGATCGAGGAGATGCGGCAAAGCGTGCGGATTCTGCGACAGGTGATCGACAAACTCCCGCCCGGCCCGATCAATGTCGTCGATTGGAAAAACATGCTCCCGCCGAAAGCGCGCGTCATGACGAAAATGGAGGAATTGATTCACCATTTCATCGTCGTAACCGAAGGCCTCGACGCGCCCCCGGGCGAAGTCTATTTCGCGGCCGAAAATCCGAAGGGCGAGCTCGGCTTTTACATCAACAGCAAAGGCGGCGGCGTCCCGCACCGGCTCAAGATCCGCGCGCCGTCGTTCGTCAACCTGAGCATCCTGCCCGAGCTGCTCCCGGGCAGCATGATGAGCGACGTGGTCGCAATCCTCGGCAGTCTGGACTTCGTGATGGGAGAATGCGACAGGTGAAAAACATTATGAAAAGCAAAATTCAATTCCTCGGAATCCTCTTCTCCGCTCTCGCGTTCCTTTCCTTAGGAGCGTGCGAACGCAACGCGCTATCCGGCTCCAAGTTAACCAGCGCAAACTATGACCAGATCAGCCTCGGGATGTCGAAAGCGCAGGTCGAAGCCATCCTTGGCGCTCCGACCACTGCGGAGACGAAGGACATGGTCATTTTCAAGAAAACGACCTACCGCTACGAGGACGGCGCCAAGTTCGCCATGATCACTTTCAAGAACGACGAAGTGGACAGCAAGGACACGAACCTGGGACGCGAGCCGTAGAAGCAACCGTAGGGTAGCGCAAGCTTCCAGCTTGCATTTTCCGCCGGGCAAGCTGGAAGCTTGCGCT
>JACCZO010000298.1 GCA_013695925.1 Chthoniobacterales bacterium | reverse complement strand
GCCCCAAAGGCGACAACGCTTCGGATGTTTACGGACGCGAACGTAAGGGCTAAGATGCCGTCATGAACGCGAGCGACCTGATCACGGTTAACCCCAATGTTTTGGGCGGCACACCGGTTTTCAAAGGCACCCGGGTTCCCGTCAAGACGCTCTTCGAATATCTCGAAAATGACTACACGCTCGAAGAATTCCTGGAGTGTTTCCCTTCCGTCACGCGCGAGATGGCCTGCCGCCTCCTCGAGCGTTCGGAAGCCTCGTTGTCGGTGACGTGAACATCCTTCTCGACGAGTGCGTTCCGTGGCCGATGCACAAACTCCTGGCCGGTCACGAAAGCACCACCGCGCAGCAACGCGGATGGGGCGGCGTAGAAAATGGTGAGTTGCTCCGTCTGGCTGAAAGCGAGTTCGACCTCTTCATCACCTCGGACCAGAACGTCCGCGACCAGCAGAATCTGTCGAACCATCGGATTGCGATCCTCGAATTGTCGACGAACGACCTCCACCGCATCAATGCTGCGGCGACGGCGATTCAAGGTGTGGTCGACGCAATTCAACCTGTTGCTGGAAAAATTGCGGGCCGAGAGTCGTCGTTCGAGTTTGCCTGCGGTTTTTTACAAATGCACAGAGGAAAAATGTCAGAAAAAAGAACTGAACCGAACGGCCAATTTATCGGGCGGAGTTTAAAAGGGCTGATGTTCAATGTGCGGTCGCATTTTTGCAGCATGAAGGTCACTCGAGCGACTGAGCAGCCCGAGCTTCCGCAGGCCACGAAAGAAACAGCTTGTTCGAAGCAGGAATAGTTGTCAGTCTCGGCATGTCTCTCGGCAAGCGTAAGATTTGAGCCGCTGATCCGTAACTTGCCAAGGACATGTTCACGCGTATGAAGATTGCATCCACGTTAGTTGGTATCGTCGCCTTGGTTGGATTTGCTCCGCTTAAGGTACACGGTCAAAAAAAGATAGAAATCGAAAACTATTGCACGTTCGGCGGGGCTAAGCTGGAGGAAGAAGTATGGACCTTCACCTCCGATGACGAAGCCGTAAACTGGATTAAAAAGATCGCGAAGTACTCGGGACTCGAACCGAACTTTCAAATTCGGGCTGCAAATGTCGGAAATGCCCTCGCCACGATCCAAGGTGAAGAGCGCATCATCCTATACGATCAAGGATTTATGCGCGACATGGACGCGAAAAGCGGCACCGATTGGGCGTCTGTGAGCATACTCGCGCACGAAATTGGGCATCACCTCCAAGGTCATACGCTTCGCCACGGCGGGAGCCGTCCAAATCAGGAGTTGGAGGCAGACAAGTTCTCTGGATTTATCCTAGCGCGGATGAATGCAACATTAGACCAAGCGAAAGCTGCCATGCAGACGATGAAGTCACCTGGGAGTTCTACACACCCGCCTTCTGGAGCACGGGTTGCTGCAATAATTAACGGGTGGAGAAGCGCGGAGGACCTAAAAGAGGAGATTACTACTGCGAAAAAAGAAAGCGACAAACCCGATTCGCCGACGCTTCAGGAGCGGGTCACCGAACCTATCAACCCGACCCAGCCGCTGGCGCAGCCGACAGCCCAAGATCCAACCCCGAATATCGTGGCGCAGGTAGTAATCTACAATGATAACAATCGGTATTTTCTGACCTCGAATGGGCTGATTATGGCAGTCACGTTTTTCAATCAGAAGCCGATGATGTATGGACGGCAATTGCCTTCGAATGATGCGCGTTGGGCTTGGATGATTCAGACACCGCGGGGACTTTACCCTGTTGATCTGCAGGGAATCATCGTGGGCATGAATACTCAAAACGGGCAACTCTTCCGCCTCGGTCACGTTTCATCAATGTGATATTCGACCCGAGTCTAGGCGGTCTGCGTGAGACGGGGAACAATCTGGGTCAGATAACATGAAAGTAGTTCGAAGCGGAGCGAGATTCGGGAACGAACTAAACCCGAAAGGAGAACTGCAAGATGAACTATGTTGGAATCGACATCCACAAGCGATACAGTATCTGTGCAACCCAAGACGAGCAGGGCCGACGGCTGCGGGGCGCCCGGATTGAAGGCAACTCGGCCTCGGCCTTTGCTCAATATCTGGCTGGACTAAACGGCCCGTGTAAAATCGCACTCGAGGCGTGCTGGAATTGGGGGACGCTCTACGACCGGCTCGCACCCCTGCCGCAAGTGGAAGAAGTGGTGGTGGCTCATCCGCTAAAAACGCGCCTGATCGGCGAGTCGCAAATCAAGACCGACAAGATCGACGCGCAGGCCCTGGCCACGCTCTTGCGCGGGAACTTTATCTCGCGGGTGCACGTGCCGCAAAAAGCGGTCCGCCAGCGCAAAGACCAGTTACGCCAGCGGCTCTATTTTGCGCGCCTGCGCACGAAGATCCGCAATCGGACCCATGCGCTCCTGGATCGGCAGGAGAAGCTGGAGTTGCCCCAGTGCAGCGATTTGTTTGGCGCGAAGGGCCGAGGCCATTTGCGCCGGCTGGAACTGCCGGAGCCCGACCACACGCTCTTACACGAAGACCTGGCGCTCTTGGAACTGCTCAACGCGCAGATCAAGGACCAGGAAAAACGCATCGCCAGAGAAAACGTGGGCGATGAAAAGACCGAGCTGCTCCTGAGCGTGCCGGGGTTGGGCCCGATCCTAGCCGCGGTGATCGCGAGTGAGATCGACGAGCCGGCGCGTTTTCGCGACGCGGAACATCTTTGCGCCTACGCCGGCCTCGTCCCCAGCACTCACGGCAGCGGTGGGAAAATTTATCACGGCAAACTGCTCTGGAGCGCGAATAAGTGGCTGCGCTGGGCCTTTATCGAAGCGGCTTGGGTGGCGGTGGGTTGCTCGGGCTATTTCGGCGCCTTCTACAAACACCAGCGTTCCCGCGGCAAGAAGGCTAACACCGCCATCACCATCGTGGCCCGGCGCATGTGCCGGATCGTCTGGCACCTGCTCCAGGAAAAGCGCCCTTACCTCGCCGCTCCCCCAAAAAAGAACGGCAAAACAATTTCCCCGGCCGCTCCGGTTTAGGACTGACGGTCGCCACCAAAAAACAATGACGACGCGTCTTGGGTCAGAATGGAGGGCCGGGGATCTAACCGTTATTCTGCGCAAATATGAGCCAACCAATGGCTGCCGCCAAGAGAAGTCTGATCGCGGAATCTTCCATCACACCCAGCGCCGCCAAACTTCCTAAAGATTTTAAAACCTCGATGACCTAGACTTACTTTCCGAATTTCGACTTCCGCTGTTTGACACGCGCTTTCAGAGAAGT
>JACCZO010000293.1 GCA_013695925.1 Chthoniobacterales bacterium | reverse complement strand
GGGCAGATATTCATGGAGGTGAAAGGACGACCGACCTTCATTATCGACAAGCTTCACAACTTTGACGAGAAACTGTCGGAACCCGCCGCGCCAAGAGACACTGACTAAATGAGTCAGTTAGAGCTTCTCTCTCCGGCCAAAACGGTCTCGATGGCCGACGAATGGTTCGAGATCGCAAAGGCGGATCACTTCTGGATGCGGTGGCGCTTTGATGTTCTGCGCCGCGCGATGCACCGCTGCGGGATCGCTCCGGGCAAGACGCTCGAAATTGGCTGTGGCCATGGCGTCTTGAGGCAACAAATGGAGGAAACCTTCATGGTACCGGTGGATGGCTGCGATCTGAACGAGCAGGCCCTGCGCATGGCGCCGGCGGGCCAGGGCCGACTCCTCGTCTACGACATCTTTGATCTCCTTCCGGAAATGTGCGGAGCCTACGACATGATTCTGCTCATGGATGTGATTGAGCATATTGATGACGATGTCGGCTTCCTGCAAACGTCGCTGAAGCACTTGAAAAAGGGCGGCATTGTCGCGCTCAACGTTCCGGCGCACGCCTCCCTTTTCAGCAAGTACGATAGCGTCGCCGGCCATCGGCGGCGCTACAGTTCCGAGAGGCTTCAAGCGCTGTTTCGCGAGAGCAATGTGACCCCGCTCATGATGGTCAACTGGGGATTCTCGATGGTGCCGTTGTTGTTGGCGCGTAAGATCGTGCTAGAATTTGTTTCCACGGAGCGAACCATCGAGACTGGTTTTGCGCCCCCCGGTCGGATGATGAATGCGGGATTGAACCTCGTGAAAAGCATCGAGACACGACTCCCATTCGCCATGCCAATCGGGACTTCGATCATGGCGTGCGGCCGCTTGAACGAGTCCACCTCCCCTCCGTAATGAAATTCTCCCAGGCCGAGATCGCATCAGAGCGGCGCGAAGAGAGAGGGAAAGCTCGACAAGTTGGCGGCGGCGTCCACTGGGCTGATCCCTCCGCCTGGGTGCCGCCCCTGGTGGTGGGGCTCCTGATGGCGCTGCTCGTGCGGATGTGGGGAATCAACATGCCTCTGCACGACGATTTCGATAGTCCGGGGAAGCTGTTTCTCGACTGGGTCCAAGGCAATTTCGGCTGGCACAGCCTCTGGGTCCAACACAACGAAAGCAGGCTGGTGGTTCCGCGCCTCATCTGGCTGGTCGAGGCCTGCACCGTCGGCTGGTCTACTAAACACTGGATGTATGCCACGGTCGTGATGTGCGCGGCCGAAGTCTATCTCCTCGGGCTGCTCTTACAAAAACTCGTCCGGCACACTGCCTTGCGCTGGGCGGTCGCGTGCTGCACCTCGCTCCTTCTGCTCCATCCGCGCCTCGCACCGGAAACATTCCTGCGCGGCAGCCAGGGAATTGCCCTCGTTGCGAGTGTGCTCATCGTCCTCGGGTTGTTTCTCTATTCTCGTCCGATTTCGTATCCGCGGAAGCTGCTCATCTACGTGATCCTTGCGGAAATCGGCACACTCACTTTTGCCAGCGGAATGATCGTCTGGGTGCTCTTGTTTCCCATCTTTCCGCTACTCTGTGCAATGCGCGATCCGGCGGTGGATGGCAGAAGCGTTTTCATTCCCACGGCATTGGCGTGTCTCTGCGCAGTCTTCAGCATTGGCAGTTATTTTGTGGATTTTAGAGGTGTACCCATCACCTGGCCGGAGAACGGTCTGGCGGGTTTGTTAACGTATTTTTTCAGTTGGATAGGGGCCGGTCTCGCTACCATCGGCGACTCGAGGGCGGCGTTGGCTTTTGGCGTTGGGTTGTTCGGGGCGGCCGCAGGTTGTATCGCGATGGCGATGGTGCGAGCCATCAAAGACCGAAGCCTCGCGTTTCTGGAAGGCGCCTGGCCCTGGCTGGCGTTATTGGTCTACGTTATCGTCTCGGGCGCCGTTAACGCGCTCACCCGCAGCTCTCTTGGGATCGGCAACGCTCTTGCTGAGCGTTACACTCTGTTCACGATGCAAATGACCGTCGGCCTGGCCGGCTTGGCGGCCATTTTGGCCTGCTCGTTTGCCAACGGAAGCGGTCGCAGTTATCAGAAAACCCGACTCGTCGTGGCGAGTCTGCTTCTGCTCAGCGGAATTTTCTATGCTCTCGCGGGTTGGCAACGCGGAATTACGCGTTGCCATCGACACCACCTTGTGCTCGTCCAGCGCCAGTTGGCCCTTTCGCTCTGGCGCGAGGCCCCTTCCATTTTACCCCTACCCATGTCGGCTGCCGAGCCGCCGCCGCGGCGCCGCACCCAATATCTGTCTCTCGTCGACGCGGGATTGTCTCCGGACTACAGCGGCGGTTTGTGGCTCACGAAGGCCCTGAAGGAGGCGAAGGATTTGCAGCCGGTGGGGGAGGTGCGGGTGAGGGGCGAAGGGGAAAAACTCAACGCCTCCGGTTGGGCGATGAAACCTGTGACACGAACGCCGTTTCCTGCCGTGCTCGCCGTCGTGGAAGAGCCTGACTCAAAGCTTACTCCCATCTGGATTGATCTGATGAGGAAGCCAGGGCCGCCGCTCCCGGGTCGTCTGGATACCGATGAGAGTTCCTTTCTGATGGGCTTCACCATCTACCCGCTAAAGGGACGTCCCACGATCGCGCCGGCCGATCGGCTGCTATTTTTTGCATTAGACCCGAAACATCACGAGGCCTATCCGATCCAGCGCGTCCGCTGAAGGTCGCCGGCCGCTCGTCGGTTCATTTACTGCCGGGCTTGACCGCTGGAATATCGCGCAAGTCAGGAGGGATTTGATCGGCTGGGAAGGTCTCGACTTCCAGCTCGATGAGACTAACGAAAGGGCAACCAAAATCCGGCCGCTTCCCGCCGCTGCGATCGACTAGGACGCCGACGCCGGCCACTTCACCGCCCCGGTCACGCACGATGTCGATCGTCTCCTGGACGCGCCCGCCACGGGTCACGACGTCCTCCGCGACGATGAAACGTTCGTTAGGCGAAATGACGAAGCCGCGGCGCAGGACCAGCCCGCCTGCTTCTTTCTCGGCAAAAATGTGACGTTTACCTAACGATCGCCCGACTTCCTGCCCGACCACGATCCCGCCAAGGGCAGGGGAGATGACCGCGCCGCACTCCAGATCGCGCAGCTTGTCCGCCAGCTGGCCGCAAACCCGGGCCGCGATTTCCGTATGCTGGAGCAGGATGGCGCATTGGAAAAATTGCCGGCTGTGCAGCCCGGACCGGAGGACAAAATGCCCCTCGAGCAGCGCCCCAGTCTGGCGAAAAAGCGCCAGCAAGTCCTCGCTCATGACACCGCGCTCCGATCTAGCCGGAGGTGTCGCTGACCGTTTTTCCACCCTCAGCCGGGTTGTCACCGGCCGCGGCGATCACTTCGATCTCCACCTTAGCGCCTTTGGGCAGGGCCGAGACCGCGACGGTCGAGCGCGCGGGAGGATTTTCCCGGAAGTAGGTCGCGTAAATCTCGTTGACGGTCTGAAAATCATCCATGCTCGTGAGGAAAATGGTCGTCTTGACGACGTGGTCGAAACTGAGCTTCGCCGCCTTCAGGAGTCCCGCGATATTTTCCAGGACGCGCTTGGTTTGGTCGC
>JACCZO010000231.1 GCA_013695925.1 Chthoniobacterales bacterium | reverse complement strand
AAAATGTCGGTCGCGCGGGCGGACTTATCCCTAGGGGCGAGATGGAATGGCTCTACACGCCGCCGTCTGTGGCATTAGAATATTGGCCGGCAGTTCCCGTTCGCCGCGACACCCCTTTTACTACGGTGACACACTGGAGCGCGACGGAATGGTTCACCTACCGCGGGAATGTTTTCCCGAATGATAAACGAACCGGATTCCTTCCCTACCTCGACCTGCCGCGCCAAACGAAGTTGCCCATGGAACTGGCGCTCTGCCTCGCGGCCGATGACGAGCTGCGCCTGCGACCGGATGAAGCGGAGGAATTTGAACGGCTCACGGCGCGCGACTGGCGCGTGGTGCATGCGCATGCCGTCAGCGCGACGCCCTGGGAATACCAGCATTACCTTCAGGGATCGCGCGGTGAATTTAGCTGCGCCAAACCTGCGACGGTGCGTTTGCAGACGGCATGGATCAGTGACCGCACAATCTGTTATCTCGCGAGTGGCCGGCCGGCGATCGTCGAGCATACCGGCCCGAGCCGTTTCTTGCCGGAGGCGTGCGGTTTGTTTCGATTTCGCAATCTGCAGCAAGCGGTGTGGGCGCTGGAGGAGGTGGCGTCGGAATATGATTGGCATTGCCAGGCAGCGCGCCTTCTGGCCGAGGAATATTTTGCCGCCAGTAAGGTGGTCCCTCGGGTGCTCGATCGAGCGCTCGACAAAAGGGGCTCACGCTACTTCCCGGCACCGAAGCAAACCCGTGCCGCAACAAAATTTGAGTCAGTCAAAAGTTCAGCGTGATTCGAAGCTTTGGGATTTTCCGAAGAGCACTGCTGCGTCCGCCCACCGGGGGTCAACGCCCCAGCTACACTAATCCCCGCATCCCGGTCGCCGCGTTATAAGCGGTGGCGGCACCCGCAGCGCCACATTGGTTGTCTCCCATTTCACGGTAGAAGTGTCGCGGCGATGAGGCGTGTCGCGCACTCTGGGCAGCGAAGAAAAGAACAAACCAGAACGCCTCGCGCTACGACAAAATGACCAAGCCTAACAAGTCAATTCTCACGCTCGCCCAGCTGCTTTCCACCACCGCCTCGTACGCGCAGGTCATCACTCAGTTCAATTTCAACACCACCGTGCGGGATGCGGACGTGGCCATCGGAACGCTTAGTCCCTCTATCGGCGGCGGATTTTTCCGCGCCCAACGGAGCGCCTCAGAGAGGAGGGTGAGAGAAACAAACGCTGGGTGGAGAGCGTCGATATTCATACGGACGCAGCTTGCAACGCCTCTGTGACGTTGCGGTAACCATTCTGTAGCGATCAGGCAAAATCATTTCGCTCCGGAATTCGCCGGCGACAGATTGTATTTCGGCTGCTGCACCTGTTTCCGCACAGCCGCAAAGAGCCTGCCGATTCCGATCTGGTTGGCGCGATTCGCGACAAAGGCGGGCAGCGCTCCGCCATCAGTGTAGATGCTATAGGTGGCGCGGGTGGTGAGATCGTCCTGCGCTTCCAAGAGCCAACTGCCTTCGTTGATCTTCACGCGCACCACTCCCGGTTGCTCGGCTGGACCGAGAGCATTTGCGATTTCCCAGCGGGAGCGGAAAACTTTCCCGCCGGCCTCATCCGAATTACGCACGCGCAGGGTGTAGTCTCGGTCGCTGGTGAGCGGAGCCGAAATCCGTTGGTAACTGATGAGCGAGTCCGCGTCGCGCTTCAAAAGGCGGCATTCAATGAGGAATGGCATAAAGCTCGGATAGGATTCGATATCCTCCAGCACGCCGCGCACAACGCGCGTCGGCGCATCGATTCCGCCAACCGCCCGCAGTTCGTTAATCGACGCTCCAGACCGGACGCGACTCTCCACCTTCACGCCTTTGCTCTCGCTCACGACCTTCCAACCGTCATTAGCCCACAACGCTCCCGAGCTCGCGACGTGGCCAAGCATGGCAATCATCAAGAGGATCCAACGTGAGAATCTTCCGGATGCACGAAAGGCCATGCCGCGAACTCTACTCTCGGTCCGAAGATTCCGATGTGACGATTAAGTGACGCTCAGCACCGACCGCGCGTCAGGTTCCCGCACGTAATCGACGTAACGAAGAATTCACGAGAGCGTCATCGTGCCGCCGGTCAGCCGATCTCGTGACGGATGAACGCAGCCCAGCGCTCGATGACGCGGCCGTTTTCGAGCCGGAGCATGACGATCGCTTCGATGGCAGGGCGCTGCAGTGGGCCGGCGGTCCAGCGGACGCTGACCAGATCCCCTTCGGCGACGACCTGGTGCAGCACGATCCCGGCCCTGCGCCCTCCCGAGTTGAGGAACTCGACGATGAAGCGACCCGCGGCGCGGCCCGTCGGCTGCCCCTCGATCGGATTGTGATCGACGAACTCTTCATGAAAGAGCTGCTCCGCAAGCTCCGGTTTGTTTTGGTTGATCGCTTCGAAAATGCGCACCACCGCCGTCTTGTTTGTTTGCGTGTCCATGTGATTTGTGAACCTAACTCGCGGCAGGCAGGATGAACACGAAGATCGAAGGAGGTTGTCTGTGCGGCGGCGTGCGCTATCGAACGCTCGAGGCGCCGAAGCAACAGAGCGATTGCCGTTGTCTGGATTGCCGCCGAGCGAGCGGGGCGCCATTTGTCACCTGGGGTTCTTTCCGACGCGACACGCTCTGTTCGACGAGATTCATGCTCCGGACTTCGTGGATAGAAGCCCTGCCGGGCGAGGGTCAGACCGAAGAAGTTATCGGCAAAGTATTGTCGAGCTTTTCAAAGCGTTCCCCGATTGGGAAGCGATCACCGAAGACCTTGTGGTCGACGCGACGACGAGCAGGGTTGCAGTGCGTTGGACGGCGACAGGGACGCATCGAGGGCAGTTCCTTGGTTTCCCACCCTCATGCAAACGGATCACGTTCCGCGGGATTGAGATCGTGCGGATCGAAGGCTCGCAGATTATCGAGCGCTGGGGCGAGTGGAATGGCCTCGAATTGCTACAACAACTCGGCACAACATAACCGGGTGCTAACGCTGCGGATCAACCCATCCGCTCGGCTGTCCGGAGACTTGGCAAAGCCAACAAGCAGGCTGAGCTTCCTCGGATGAAATCGCTCTCGGGCTACGCGCAAAAGTTCGACCGGTTGAGGGACAATTGCCCGGTCCGGGCTGCCATCGACGTGATTCGCGGGCGCTGGAAGCCGTCGATTCTTTGGGAGTTACACGG
>JACCZO010000227.1 GCA_013695925.1 Chthoniobacterales bacterium | reverse complement strand
ATCTGACCCCGATCAGATGTCCCCGATCAGATGCCCTCCCCGATCAGATGCCCTCCGATCAGCCACCTGCCCCGTCAGCCACCATCGGCGTTTCTGCCACGGTCAAGGAATCGGCGCGGCAGATTGTCGAGAAAGAAGGGTCGGCGGGTTTGCGCCGTTTCGCCAAAGTCCATTTCCGCACCGCGCACGAGATCGCGCCCGATTACTACGCCGCGCCTCCGCCGCGGCGGGAGTGGAAGAGATAGGTTAAACCTCCCGCAAAATTCCGGCCGAGCCCTTTCCTCCCGACGGAAAGCTTCCTGCTCTTTGTGCGGGACTGCCTGTGGACACACGATTGCTCATTCTCAATGCCGAGCCGGTTTTCGAAGATGGAGTTCTGACCCTGATCGATTCCCTGCGCCAGTTCGAGATGCGGATCGTGCGCACTCTTTCCGAGGCGGTCTATAACCGGATGCGGGAGGATTTCGATCTTTTCCTCGTGGAGAGCGAAACGACAGTCGCGATCGAATCGGGAGCTCTCCGGAGAAGAAGCGCGCCGGCTGGAACGCGGTTTCACGAAGGTCAGCGTCGTCCAGGGCGAGCTGAAGGCGCCGCCGGGAGCTGCTCAGTCGAAGCGCCCTGAGGCAGATTCTGGGCGGGTTTTTTGGCCGCCGTAGAGGAGCATTCACGGCTGACGCGGAAGTTTTCGCGGAATCCATCCGCTCACCAAGCGGTCGGCGGACGATTCTTGGTATACCATGAGTAAGCTCACAAAACGCGACATCGTCGTGTCGATCAGCAATCAGACGGGCATGGTGCAGCACCAGGTTTTCGACGTAGTCCAGCGCACCCTCGACCACATCACCGACAGTTTGGCGCGTAACGTGGCCGTCGAGTTGCGTAACTTCGGCGTTTTCCAGCCGCGGCTGACCAAACCGCGTGTAGGACGTAATCCCAACCAACCCGGAAGCAGTTTCGTGATCCCCCCACGGGCGACGGTGAAATTCAAGGCCGGGAAAGTCATGCGCCAGCGCGTGGAAAAATTATCTCGGGAAATGAAGGAAGCGGCCGACCGCGCCAATGGCGACAGTGGTGCTGCGAAGGCGGAGCGAGAACGGCCCGAGAACGCTCCCGTCTAGAATTACCCTGGGGCAGTGGATTTTCTCCGATCCCGGCGAGGCGAGCGAGTTTTTGGCGGCGCAGAAATATTGATCCACCGAGAAAACTTCCGGGAAAGCGGATATCCGCTTTGTATCATCCGCACGAATGAGCTAAGACAACGCACCTTTCTATGAAAAAACTCCTCTGTCTCCTCGCCTGTGGTGGCGCCATTCTGATCTCTCCCGGCCTCAAAGCCGGCACCGAGATGGACGCACAGACTGCGGTCGCGACGACCGAAAAGACCCTCGAACCCCCGCCGCTGGACCTCTTCAAGTTTGAACAGGGCTATGTCTTTGAGAGCGACCTGAACCATGGTGGCAGCTTCGGCCAGCAGGACGAGATTCAAACCGAGCTGGAGTACGGACACCGCATTCGCCTGCAGGGAGATTTCTACCTGCATGTCGGCTTCGCCTACGACCGCTACGACTTCGGGAGCACGGCCGCGCCCGTGCCTAACCATCTCCAGGCGATCGCCGGCGTGGTCGGGATCGACTACATGCACGGAAAAGATGTGGGAGCCTTTTTCCAGGTCCGGCCCGGTTTTTACACGCAGAATGACCTCGGCATTTCCTCCTTCGATGCGCCCATCACCCTGGGCCGAATCTTCGTCGTGCGGGAGGATGAGTTTTATATTTTTCTCGGCGCCTACGCCTCTTTCCTGCGGAGCGGGTTTCCGGTTCTGCCGCTGGCGGGCGTCGTCTGGATTCCCTGCGACAAGGTGCGCGTAATGGCCCTCCTGCCGGAGCCAAAGATCATTTATTCCCCGACCAAACGCCTCAATCTCTGGGCCGGGGGCGAACTGGTCGGCGGGTCCTTCCGGACTGACCGCAATGACGGTATCCGCCCCGGGAAATTGAATGGCGCCCAGGTGGATTTCAGCGATTACCGGGCGGGTGTCGGGCTTGGTTACGCGGTCTCGGGCCGAGTGTCGTTGGATGTCGGAGCCGGGATCTCGATCTCGCGTCAGTTCGATTTTGGGCGGGCAGGCGAAACTTATCGCACGGACCCTTCGCCCTACGTCCGGCTGAAAATGTCAGCCCAGTTTTGATTTGAATCTCGTCAGCGGCCCAGGAGAATTTCTCTTCTCGTTAGGCAAAAACTCCGGCTGGCTCGGCCTCTTCCTGGCCGTCGCGGCGGGGGCTTCGGCGGCTCCGCTGGAGGACCTTCCCGCGCTCTCTCTCTTCCCGCAAGTCGATCTCGCGAAATTGAAGGGCGGCCACATCATGGTCGAACGCGGCCCGGTCGGTGACTTTCCTCGCGGGATTTCCCTCGAATCCTGCTACTTCATCCAGGTGTCGATGAAGGACGTCGGCGATGCATTTCTACATTGGAATCCGCTCGACCACCAAGATTCCGATGTGCGACTTTACCGGGAATTTCTCCCGCCTCCGGCAGCCGATGTTTTTCACAGCCTGAAGTTGAATCGCGCCCTCGCCGAGGATCGATGGCTGCTCGACGAAACCACTCGGGTCGGGAAGGGAGGCGAGCCGGGCGATCTACACCTAACAAAAGAAGAAGCCGGCATCGTCCGCCAGCACGCAACAGATCCGAGCAAAGCTTGGAGCGAAATCCTGCGGCGCCGCAGCGAAGCCGCCGCGAGCGGTGGTCTCCCGGCGGTCGCGCCATATGGGACCGACCGTTCCATCTCGCCCGGGTCGGAGTTCCGCCGGCTCCTCAAGATGGCGCCCAAGGCCGCGAAACATTTCCAGCCCATCACCCAAACGAAGCCTTTCACGCCGGGCGGTAAACCGCCGAGCGAGACGATCGGTTATTGGAACGCCGAGAAGGTAAACAAACATACCAGCTTGCAGCTCGGGCTCTTCGCCGCGCAGAAATCGGCCGACTCCTGGCAGTTGGTCGATTGCCTCTACTACCCTTCCGACACCTACTTCATGTCGCTCAATCTCTTCCAGCTCTGGCCGGTGGATGGCGGCACGCTCGTTTGGCAGGTGAGCTTTGTTTCCGCGCCCTTCCGCACTTATCTCGGCGGGATCGATCGCTATGTCGCGGGCAAGCTGATGACGGAGGAAACGATCGATACGATCAAGGCTTTCCGCGCCGCTCTCGAAAAACGGCGTTAGTTATTTCGCCGCCTACTCCTGGATGCGCCTCAAGAGCAGCGCCGCGCCGAGGAAGGTGACCACCGCCCCGAGCAACATGAAAATCAGATCGCTCCCGTAAAAGGAAGGTCCGGCACCGTAAAGATTCACCAGCCGGAATGCGCGACAAAAATGCGTCAGCGGAAAGCATTCCGAAAGCACGCGGATCGCGAACGGCAGTCGCTCCAGCGGAGCGAAGGCGCCGGAGAGGACAAATATCGGGAGCAAAAAGAACACCGAAAGCTGGATTGCCTGCGTCTGGGTGTGGGAGAAGGCTGAAATCAGAAGCCCGAGTCCGAGCGAACAAAGCAGGAAAAGCAGGCAGATGATCGCCAGCACGAACGGTTGATGAAAGGCGACGTGAAAATGCCAGCCTGCCACCACAATCACGACCAGGATGAGCACAATCGAAATCGCCAGGTACGGCAGAATTTTTCCAAGCACAATCTCCACCCGGCGCAAAGAGGTCACCATCAGTTGGTAGAGAGTGCCGGACTCCCGTTCGCGCGCGATCGTGCAGGCCGTTAGCGTGACGGTTAGCAGTTGCAGGATTATGCCGATGACGCCCGGCACCACGTAATCGATGAAGCGCTGTCGTGGATTGTAGAGCACGGTTGTTTTCAGATCCCATTTGCTCATCGCGGAGACGAATTCCTTGCGCACCTCCACCGGCAATGCCTTCGCCATATCGATGACGTTCTCGGGCAGGTTTTCGACCGTTGTCTCGAGCTGCTTCTTTTGAAATTCGCCCAGGCTTTCCCGGATCCGGCCCTCCAGCTCATTGACCGTGTTGCTATCGCTCCCGTCGAGATAAAGCGGGAGCGCGACCGGATCGCCGTTCTTCAGACCTGCCCCCCAGCCTTGCGGGATGACCAGCGCCGCCTGCACACGTTCCTTCAGCAAATCCGGGTGCCCGCTGATTTGCGACGCCATCTTCCATTTAAAGGTGTCGCCGCTTGTCAGTTGACTAACGAATTGTTCGCTGGCCGGCGAATGGTCACGATTCTCCAACAAGGCCGGCACGTTACTCGCCCCGGTGTCCTCAAAGGCGTGTCCGAAAATCAGGGTGAAGACCGGCGGCAGGATCAGGAGAAGAACGAGGATCCGCCAGTCGCGATAGATGTGGATGAACTCCTTCACCGCCACGCTGCTCACAGCCTGGAGCGAGAATCCGAACTTCATTGCACCGCCTCCTGGTTCAGCATCGCGTCGTAGCCTTGCGAGTAGGCGGTAAAAACATCCTCCATGTCCGGCTCTGCCCAGCGATGATCCAAAAGGCTGATTTCGGGAAAAGGCCATTGCCGCTGCCAGCCGGCCAGAAGGTCTTCCGCCGCGGGCGAGTAGACCCGCAGGCTCCCGCTCCGCAGGGAAACTCCGAGGACGCCCTCCGTCTCGCGCAGCCTGACGAGCGCATCCATCACCGGCCTGGCATCGAGCTCGAGCAACTTGGCCTTGAACGTGGCCTTCAATCCGCGCGGCGGCGCTTTGGCGAGGAGCCGCCCCTCGTGCAGAAATCCCACTTCGGTGCAGCGCTCGGCTTCATCCATGTAGTGAGTCGTGACGAAAACCGTGATCCCGTTGTGACTCAGATCGTAAAGCAAATCCCACATTTGTTGCCGATGCACCGGATCGAGCCCGGAGGTCGGTTCATCGAGAAAAAGAACCGGCGGCTCGTGCACCAGGGCACAGCCGAGCGCGAGCAATTGGCGCATCCCTCCCGAGAGACTGCCGGCCGGGGTGTCCCGTTTCTCCTTTAAATCCATCTGCCCCAGGATGCGCTCGATCCGCTCTCCCAGTTCGTTAGGCGGGACCCGGTAGGCGCCGGCAAAAAACCGCAGGTTCTCGAGCACGGTGAGGTCGGGATAGAGGCTGAACTTTTGCGCCATGTAGCCGAATTTCGACCGCACCGCATAACGATCCCGCCAGACATCGCCATTCGCAATCGTTGCGCTCCCGGCCGTCGGCCGGACCAACCCGCAAAGCATCCGCATGGTCGTCGTCTTGCCCGCCCCGTTCGCGCCCAGGAATCCAAAGATATCCCCGCGATTGATCTGGAGCGACAAGTCGCGGACCGCACACAGATCGCCGTAGGTCTTGGTCAAACCGCTCAGGGCAATAATCGGTTCGCTCATCTGCAATAAAAACGTGGGAAACCCTTCCGTCGCGTCCCTCACCAGGGGAAACAGCCTGTTTTTCCAGGGCAACTGACCGCCACGCGTTGACAGGCCGCCGCTCCACTCAAAACTAAAAGAACCACCCGGTCTCGAGCCTCTCCATCAACCATCCACTGCCATGAAATTACTCCGCTGCCTTCTCTTTCTCATTCCGGTTTCCCTGCTCGCCGCCGATCCGGTGAGCGAGATGGCGGAGTTTTCTGTCTTCGGCAAAGTCGATCTCGCCCAGTTGGCCAAGGGCGAAATCAAGACCGCGACCGGCACACCCATGTCCACCGAGCGTTATCTCTCAGCCCAAAGTTGCTTCGTCGTTCCGAAACCGCCCGCGCAGGTCAGGGCCGCGATGAAGCGCTTCGATCCGGCCGCGCATCGCGAATCGAAAGTTTACCTGCACTCCGATCTGCCGGCCGCTCCGTCCGTGGCCAACTTCGCGAAGCTAAACAACCCGCCGGGCAACAGCGCGGTCAGCGCGCTCGTGGCCGCCACGGAAAAAATGTCGCCTCAGCTCCAGATCAGCCAGGCCGAAGCGAAGAACTACTCCCCCGGACAACCGGTTTTTGGCTTCTGGAGCGGACTCCTCTTGAAGCGCGCCCAGGCTTTTGCGAGCAGCGGGGCGGCGGCCCAGGCGCCCTACGATCACATTCGGAACCCGGTTCAGCCCGGAAAGGAATTTGCCGGACTCGTTAGGCAACAAGGCAAGGTTAATCGCCAGTTCGGCGGTTTCCTCGGCAGCACGGGTTTTCTCGGCGGCAAGGGCTCGCTCAAGCCCGACATGTATTGGGAGCTGCTTGAGGTCGAGGACGAAGGCGTTCTTACGCTCGGCGCTTCCTACAGTTACTCCACCGGCAGCGGCGGCGCGCAGATCGCGGACGGCCTGTTTTATGCCAGCGGCGGCTACAACGTCGCGCTCACCCTTTATCAGCTTTGGCCGGTTGAGATCGGCGGACAGCCCTCCACTCTCGCCTGGCGGGGTGATTTCATCTCCGCCAACTCGTTAGGCGACCTCCATGGGATCGAGCGGCTCGCCTCCGAATCGGCCATGCGGAAGGATATTCTTAAGGCGGCGACCCTCTTTCAGCGCGAGAGTAGCCGATGAACGCCCGTTATCTCTACCTCGCCGGCCTGCTCTCTCTCGCCCTGGCCGTTCCGCTTTTTGCCGGTGATGACAAACAAATCTCAACCGCGACCGGCAACGAAGTGGTCGAGGAACCGTATAAATTCTCGGCTGAATTCACGATCGAACAGGCCTATCTCGGCGGGGCCGACGTCCAGCGCGGCAACCGCAAAGTGACCGATTTCGACGAATACCATTCCAATGTCGAATTCGTTTACACGCCGCGGATCAAGTTCGGCATTCTGCGCCTCGGCGCGCAATGGGAACGCTACTCATTTGGCTTTCCCAATGGCGGCCAGCAATTACCGAACACCCTCCAGTCCGTCAACTCCATCGTCGGCCTCGACACTAAGTTCTCCGATTCCATTCTCGTCCGCTTCGAAGCCCAGCCCGGGTTTTATACCGCCACCGGGTTCGATCAAATCGACGGCGATTCCTTTAACGTGCCCTTCGTCCTCGGCGGCACTTACATCGTCAGCCCGGAAGTCCAACTCGTCGCCGGAGTCGGGGTGAATTTTCAGTCCCGTTTTCCGGTTTTGCCGGGCGGTGGTGTCCGTTGGAAATTCGCGCCGCAATGGACCCTCAACGCCGTCCTTCCGACACCGCGCCTGGAGTTCGCCGCCAGCCGCAGTCTCACCCTTTTTGCCGGCGCCGACATCAAGGCGATCACCGTTCGGACCGACGATCGTTTCGGCGATACCCACGACGACACGAGTCTGAATAACGCCTGGCTGAGCTACGAAGAAGTGCGCGCCGGAGTCGGCGCGGAATGGAAAATCAACTCCTCACTTTCGCTCAGTCTTGAAGGCGGCTACGTCCCGTATCGGCAGTTTGATTATCATCGCACCGAGGTCCGTTATCACTACGAGAGCGGCGCACCCTATGGCGCGATCATGTTCCACGGCGCGTTCTAGAGCGCGTCATGGATTGGGGGTTGGAGGGACGGGCGCTGTCCCGTCCGAGTTTCTAAATGGGAAAGGCCTGGGGCGGCGCATCCCGCATGAATCACGGACGACACGGCGGTCCTCTCTCCACGCGGTTCGTTTCACCGCCCCAAAGACGGTTTGTCGCGTGCGCTCTCTCAGCGCACTGGGTTGGCCGGCTCTTTCGTTAGGCCAAACTCTCGTCGAGCGCGCCGATCTTGCGCGTCTCCGGCCACTTCGTGGCGACCGCGCGCACGACCAGAATCGTGCCGACTCCGCCCGCCAGGACCGACACAACCGGACCGAAAATCGCGGCCGTCAGCCCCGATTCGAGCGCGCCGAATTCATTTGAGGTGCCGACGAAAATATTGTCGTTTTGTCCTGAGCAAGAAGATGGGGCAAAAGTTTCCCGCGGGACCAGGGTGGGGAAAAGGAGCTGCGCGCGGCCCAGGCAAAGGTCCGGACCGGGGCCGACATCAGCATCACGAAATAGATGAGCGGCAGAGAGAGATCGTCGAAATGAAACGACGGTTGCCGCTCGAAGAGGGCCGCGATCGAGTTTCAAAACACTTTCGTCGCTCACGGAGCAGCGCGCTCGCCAAATTCAATCGTTAATCCCCAATCCCCGACAGCTCCAGCCGCGAAAAAAATTCTTAAAATGTATTTTTTGCTTGCGTTCAAAAAGCGGCCGGCAGTAAAACCAGAGCGCCGTGAAACCCCTGACGTTCCGCCTTCCGCCTTCCGCCTTCCGCCTTCCGCCTTCCGCCTTCCGCCTTCCGCCTTCCGCCTTCCGCCTTCCGTCTTTCGTCTTCCGTCTTCCCCGTCTTCTCGTCTTTCTTTTGAGCGTCGGCTTGGTCTGCTGGCGTCAGCCGACCATGGTTGCCTCCCCACCGCCTGGATTGGCTGATAGCTTGTCAACTCCGGCGCTGCGCTCGGGTCTGATTCAACTTAAGATCGCGCGCATCGATGGCTCTAACTCCGTTTTCTTGTGTCTGCCCTCTCGGCCCACACCGGCAAACCCTCATCCACAGCCAATCATTTTGCTCCTCCATCCTGGAGGCTTTACGAGCGGCAGTGTTTTCCGTTCGCCTGATTTCCCGCCAAGACTATCGAGTTACCTGCTCGTCGGGAAGCCTTCGCAACACTCCGACCGACTTGCGATGCGAGGCCTTTCCGGCACTTCCGATTTTCCCGACTAACCCAAACCGCCCAACCATGAATCACCCAACTAAACTTCCTACCGCACTCAAAAACGCCGGCCTCTGTTTTCTATCCGCTCTGGGTTGCTTCCTCTTCGTGCTCTTTGCGCTCGAGGTGAACCCCCGCGCTCAATCGCAGACTTCCACTTGCACGCCGACTCCAGCTCCGACGCCAATCCAGATTTGCACGTTACACGAAAATACTCCGTGCGCGACTCCGCCCTGTTCGCCCATCCCATATCCCAGCATCAGCCCATTTGCCACAGCCATTCCGGACGAGTTTCAACCACGGGATGCCGCCGGCAATCGGCTGTCTACCGTTCTTGAATGGCGTGTCTATGAACCAACTCCTGTACCATCGAGCGGCAAAGGGCCGGCCGTGTTGCTCCTGCATGAAGGCCACTTCGTCACCGGTAACATCTTTTCTGGGCTACTTGCGGATCCCATTCTTGATCTGCGAGAAGCTGGTTATTACGTTTTTGTCGCAGCGCATCGTCTGGCCCCTTGCGGGCTGGTAACTGGACAGGACTGCCACAATCTCGCTACATCGGGGCGGCCACCAGAGCAGACAAACGATGTGAAGGCTTTCACGCGCGCAATGAAGGCAGATAGCCGCTGCGACAATGGGAAGTTCGGAATCGTTGGCGGCTCCTCGGGCGCCAGTCACGCTGCATTTGCCGCCTTCGATATCACCAGCACGTCAGATTGGCCGTACTGGAATCGTGATGGCGACGATCGGCCCCTTGCGGTTGCTTGCTTATCGGGCGCTTACGATTTTACCGACCGCACAACCGACGATGGTTATCCAAACATTCCCGGCGATCCGGTTAACGATTTTCGGAATAAGATTGAGAACTACACCGGGACGTGTGTGCGGTTTGACCCGAATGGAGGGCCCAACCAATGGAGTTCTTCCCCAGTCGCGCACCTCCAGACCTTTACCACCGCGAAGCCCTTCCGGCCGATGTATTTTATCCACAGCCGATTTGACTCGATGCCATACCATCAGCTCTTCGACGTCCAATGTAAGCTGACCGGGGTAGGGGTGAATTCGTCACAGTATCAGGTGCTGACAATCCAGAATAGCCACGAACACGCTTTCCAGTACTGGAGGAGCGGGGACGGTACGGGGTCCGCCATCACCAATGGCACTCGCGTGATCAACTTCCTCAATAGCCACCTTAAATAGCAATGATATGAACCACCTTACTCTCGTCAGCTTTACCGATAATCTACAACCTGCGCGATTCGCCCGACTCGCGCGTCGTCTCTTTGTCTGCTCTGTACTTCTCTTCGCGGAAGCCGCCTACTCGGCCAGCGGCACCTGGATTAGCAATCCTGTTGACAACAATTGGAATAACCCGGTCAACTGGTCCTCGGGGACAGTGCCTGGTTTTTTCGATACCGCGACCTTCGGGGCTTCTAGTATCACCGATCTCGAGATTACCGAAGGGAGCGGGGTTGCATATATTTTCTTCGATCCGAACGCAGAGGCTTTTACGATTAGTGCACTGCCCGGCGTAACGTTTGAGATTTTTGAGAGCGTTGTGAATAATTCGGGCGTGGAACAGAACTTCGTTGCCGAGAGTAATGCAGATGATTCGGGGATTTTTTCTTTCAACGCCGGATCAGACGCTAATGGGACGATCACGGGGCCTGTAACCTTTACTCAAAAAGCTCGGAATCGAGATACCGGCTACCCCGGATTCGTGCAGATTCTTTTCACGGGTGCGGGTGACGCTACTTTTCACAATCTGGGTGCGAGCGTGGCCGGGGGCATTGGCGGATGGACCAATTTCTTTTATGCGCGCACCTCGGCCGAGAACTGCACGATTATTAATGAAGGGGCGACGGCGGCGGGAGCGATCGGTGGCATGACTCAGTTCGCAGTTAACAACCCGACCGCAGACAACGCCACGCTCATCGCCAACGGCGGGAGCAACGGTGGCGGGGGCGGATTCTTTGCTTTCTACAATAAATCCACCGGTGGCACGGCGCGGGTTGAGCTATTTGGCAATGGCTATCTCGATATCAGTCAACGCGATCAGGGTACTCTCACGATCGGGTCGCTCGAAGGCGATGGGATTGTCTATCTTGGAAGAAACACCCTAAGTATAGGCGGGAATGCAATGAGCACGAGTTTTTCCGGGCGGCTTCTGCCCGGCGATCCGAACGGCGGGAGCGGGACGGGAGCGTTGTCGAAGATCGGCACCGGCACGCTCACCTTGACCGGCGCGAGCGTTTACACCGCCGGCACCACAGTCAGTGCGGGCACGTTGGTCGTCGCTAACACGACCGGCTCGGCCACGGGCACTGGTGCAGTCAGTGTGACGGCGGGCACGTTAGGCGGGAGCGGGATCATTGCCGGGGCGGTCACGATTGGAACCGGGAGCGGCGGAGGAGCCTTTCTCGCGCCGGCCCACGGCGGCAAGAAACAACTGACTCTCACCATCCAAGGCAGCCTGACCTTTAACTCCGACTCGACCTACACATACACTTTTAAAGCGAAGGGCAACCGATCGAAGATCGACAAGGTGGTGGCCAACGGAGTGACGATCAACAGCGGGGCGATGATCAACCTGAGCGGCACGATCCAGGGTCCTCTCACCCAAGGGACAAGCCTGACCCTGATCAAGAACACCGCCGCAACGCCGATCAGCGGCACCTTCAGCAACCTGCCCGACGGCGGGATCGTCATCGTGAACGGAAACAACCTGCAAGCCGACTACAGCGGCGGCGACGGCAACGATCTCACCCTGACCGTCGTGCCGTAGGATTATCTTTCAGACAGGATTAACAGGATTAACAGGATTTTGGGGAGGAAAATTCGGCGGCGGGGCTACCCATCCTGTCTCTTCTCTGGTGGTGCGAGACTCTGTCGAGCCGGGATGGGCCTGGCGGCGAGATCGATATCAACCTCCGGGCTCCACGGAGTCTCGCCCTACCAAATTTGAAGCGACTAGAGCACAAACGTGCTGCGGCGCCAGCTGGCGCGGCTCGCCGGTGACATGCCTGCCCTCTCATAGGTCGCGCTTTGCAGGCGGGCCGCTTCGTTCGCCTCGGGCGCTTGCGGAGCCTGCGGTGCGTCGGGCGGTTCGGGCGGCTCGGGCGCCTCCGGTAATTCCTCGCGTTCCAGTTTCTCCAGGCGCTGGCGCACGTTCTCGGGCAGTTTCGCCCGGTCTTCCGGGGTCTCGATCGGACCATTATAAAGCTCCGTCCCCTTCGCATCCTTGGCCGTCAGCATTTTTCGGCCATTCGCGTTCTCGATCTTCAGCTCGCCCTGATCGTCGGAAAAGGTGATCGTGGCCCGGCCGAGATCGATCCGGGTTGACCTCGTTAGGCCGTCGTCGGAAGTGACGATGCGCAGCCCGCGGACCGCCCGCTGTGCTTCATCCCGCGCCCGCACCGCCTGGTCCTTGGCCCGCGCCACTGCTTCCCGCACCGCCGTCATATCGGGCGCCTTGAAATCGAACTTCATCTTTTCGAGGTCGTCGAAATTCCACTCCTTCTCGTAACCGAAGGGCCCGCGACCGGCGGGCATCTCTTTTTTCGCCAGCTTGACGCTGACTTTCATGTCCTTGCCCTTGCGCATGATCGTGAACTCAACCGAAGTGCCGTCGGCGAAACTCCGGACCAGTTTCCCGAGCTGGCCCGGGTTGACGATCTGCTGGTCGTTTAAGAGGCGGATGATGTCGCTCTGCTGGAGGCCGGCGGCGGCCGCCGGGCTGATGGGGACGACGTAATCGATCACCACCCCGAAGCCGCGCGGCAGCCCCATTTGTTCGGAAAGAACGCGCGGGACATCGGAAGTCTCGACCCCGAGAAAGGTGACGGGCTCCTTCGGTCCGTTGTCGCGCTCATGGAAATGCCGGGGGCCCGGAGCGGGAGGAGCCGGCGCCGGGGGCACGGGCGGAGGGGGGGAAGTGGCCGGGATGGATTGGATCGCCGGCGTGGAGAGCACGGGTGTGGGCGATTGGGCGGTGGCGGCGAGCGGGAAGAGCGCGGCCAGCGCTGTCGTTAGGGCGAGTTGTTTTTTCATATTTTGGTTCCTGGTTATTGAAAAGAAACCGGCGTGAGCACGACCTGCTCCGCCGGATAGGAGACGCGCAGGGACGCCCCGGTCTGCGGGTTGCGCCACTGCATCGTCTCGCGGGTGTCGTAGCGGACCCGCCGGAGCGGTCGCTCCGTTTGGTTAGGCGAGAAAACGAGACCTTCGTCGCGCCGATGGTAAACCACCTG
>JACCZO010000207.1 GCA_013695925.1 Chthoniobacterales bacterium | reverse complement strand
TCACGACGCCCGTTTTTGGATCAATCACCAGCCCCGGTGGAAGGTTGGTGGCGGCAAAGCTCGTCGGGGTATTGGGTCCGGTGACAGCGAACGAAATGGAAGTTCCGACTTCGACCGGATATGGGTATGGCGGATCGAGACTCGCGCTGGCAGGAGTAAAGGTGACCGTGAAAGTCCCGGTCACATCACTCACCGGGCCGAAAGCGGTGATCGTAATTTCGAATGTGCCAGCCTGAGTGCAGGCGCCGCTGACGATCCCACTCAGCAGGTCAATGACCAGCCCAGGCGGCAGGTTGGTGGCGGCAAAGCTTGTCGGATTGTTATTCGCGGTGATTTGATAAACAAAATCATCACCAACCGCTCCTCCATCCACTTCGAGATGGCTTGTGAAATGGTAACCGTAAAGGAAAGTCGCCCCGCTAACATCATCGTCGGCGAGATGATCGAGGTTGCTGACTATCGGCTCCATCAAAGCCTGGCCCGACGGGTAATTTGTGACGTGATTCAGGCCGAGGACATGACCGAACTCATGCAGCGCCACCCGGTGGAAATCGTATTTGCCAGGAAGAAACGGCCCGCGATACGAATTAAAAGTTTGTGCGGTATTGAATATAACATCCGTTTCCGTGAAGTAGATCGGGTATCCATCGGCAGACTCCCAGACCGTCACCGCGAGGGTATCCTTTCCGAAGCCTTCGCCGAAAATCGTGTTCGAGAAAAAGACAGAGTTGTAACCATCGGCGGAACCTTTCGGAGTCGTGGAGTTGGTAATCCCAATCAGAGTCAGAAAATCGAGGTGTAGATTCCAAATGGCGAGGGCATCGGCGGCGGAGTTGTTCCAGGTGCCAAGACCGTCCAGGAGGGTGACGTTGGTTGAGCCTAGTTCGAGTTGCAGCGTGACGGTGGTCATCGGCGGCCAGGCGGGGCCGAGGATGGCGAATCCGTGGCTTCCTCGAATCGAAAAAATGAGAAGCAAGCAGAGGAGAAGGCGGGGAAAGGTTCTGGATTTCAAGCAGGGCGCAGGATGCTACTGAAGGGCGAAAAATGCCAGCTTATTTTGCTTTCTGCTCCGCCGCCCCGCGGCACGTCCAGCTCCTAGACGCCGGGGACGACGGCGGCGACGCGTCAGACGGAAACGGACGGCGATGGCTCGGCTGTGCGTTTCGAGCGCAGGGCGTGGCGGACGAAATTGTTCCCAATCTCCCACATCGGGCCGGGGAATTTGCGGCATTCGGTCAGGGTCGCGTCGAGGGCGTTGACGAACATATCGACTTCCTTTTCGCCAATGATGAGTGGCGGGAGAATCTTGACCACGTCCATGGCGTGACCGGCGACTTGGGTGAGGATGCGATGCTGGACCAGCATCTGGGTCACGACCATCTGCGCGAAGAGAACCTTGTCGACCTTGTGCAGGAGCTTCCAGGCCATCTTCAACTTAAACTCGTTAGGCTCGTGGAACTCGATCGCGATCATGAGTCCTTTTCCGCGCACTTCTTTGATGAAGGAATGTTTGGCGCGCAGCGCGTCGAGTTTTTCGACCAGGAGCGCGCCCATTTTGGCTGCGTTCTCGATCAGTTTCTCATCGTCGAGCACGTCGAGGGCAGCCAGGCCGCAGGCCATGGCGAGGTTGTTGCGACCGAAAGTGGTCGAGTGCACGACGCAGCGATCCATTCGGCTGAAGGTCTTCTGGTAAATCTCGCGCCGGGCGACGATCGCGCCGCACGGGACATAGCCGCCGCTCAAGGTCTTGGCCAGGGTGATGATGTCCGGCTCCAAATTCCAATGCTCGAAGCCGAACATCTTGCCAGTGCGACCGAGGCCCGTTTGGATTTCGTCGGCTATGAGGAGGGTGCCGTGTTTGCGGCACAGTTCCTGGGCGCGGTTAAAGAAGTCGCCGCGCGGAAAATTGACGCCTTTGCCCTGGACTGGCTCGATGACGAAGGCCGCGACGTCGCGTTTCGCGAGCTCGCGTTCCAATGTCGTTAGGTCGTCGAGCCCGATGCGGCCGTCAAAACCCTGCATGAGGGGACCGAAGCCTTCGGTAAAACTTTCGCAACCCATGAGCGAGAGCGCTCCCAGGCTCAGGCCGTGAAAAGCGCCGCCTAACGAAAAGACGCGCGGCCGCTGGGTGGCGGCACGGGCAAACTTGAGCGCGCCTTCCATCGCTTCCGTCCCGGAGTTACAAAAGAAAACCGCGTCGAGATGTTTGGGTGTCCGCTTCGTCAGCGCCTCGGCGAGGAGGCCGCTGAGGAGGGAGCAATCCATCTGCACCATGTTAGGCAGGTCGAGGTCGAGCACGTCGCGGATCGCTTTCTGGATCGCGGGATGGTTGCGGCCGATATTGAAAACGCTGTAGCCGCTGAGGAAATCAAGATAGGCGGCGTTATCCATGTCGTAGAGATAAGCGCCTTCCGCCCGGGCATAGACTTTGTCGAAGCCGATGACGCGCTGGGCCGCGACGAGGGTGCGATTGAGATGCCGCTCGTGCAGCTCGTAGTTTTCCCCGAGACGCGCTGCGACCAGTTCCTTGAGATCGATTGCCACGGGAGAATGCTCTGCGATTTGCCGTCCCAGCGCAACCGCCCGCCTACGGTTTCGAGTCGCGATACGCCACGGGCGCACCGACCTTCAAGCTGGTCTTACTTCGGCCGTGGCGATCGAGTTGTTCCGCCAGCCATTGGAACCCACCGGCGGAGCTTAACAGTTTGCGTCGCGGAGCGAACAAGATTCCTCGGCCGTGCCGGCTAATTGTTGGTGTGGAAACATTGGGGATTGGACAAGGAAGGGCGCTTTGAAAGCGCCCTCGGCGGTTACAAACCGCCGCTCCTTGGGGTGCCACGCACGAAGAATTGCACTCCGCGCGCCCGCCTTTACCGTGCGTTCTTCATGCCTGCCGCGGAACTACCCATCACGCCCGAAGTCGTCGCCAAGCACGGCCTCACGCCGGAAGAATACGAGCGGATCAAAAAGATCCTCGGCCGCGAGCCGAACTTCACCGAGCTTGGAATTTTTTCGGTGATGTGGAGCGAGCATTGTTCGTATAAAAACTCGCGCAAAGAGCTGAAGAAATTTCCGACGACCGGGCCGAACATTCTCGTGAAGGCGGGTGAAGAAAACGCCGGCGTGGTCGATATCGGCGACGGCTGGGCGGTCGCATTCAAGATCGAGAGTCACAATCACCCAAGCGCGATCGAGCCGTTCCAAGGGGCGGCCACGGGCGTGGGCGGAATTATTCGCGACATTTTCACGATGGGGGCGCGGCCTGAGTTTCTGCTGAACTCGCTCCGCTTCGGGCCGATCACGGAATCGGCAAACCCGGTAGGGCGAGACTCTGTCGAGCCGGGGGGGACGAGTTCTTCTTCGCAGCCGGGCGCACTCCCCGGCTCGACGGAGTCTCGCCCTACCAGTAACGAGTCTCGCCCTGCCAGTAAGCAGGTTGCGGCTAATCGGCGCTTGTTTGCGGGCGTCATCGCCGGGATCGCTCATTACGGCAATTGCATCGGCGTCCCGACGATCGGCGGCGAGATTTATTTCGACGAAAGCTTCGAGGGGAACCCTCTGGTAAATGTTTTCTGTCTGGGCGTGCTCCGGCACGAGCAGCTCGCGCGCGGCGCGGCCAGCGGAGTCGGTAACCCGGTTTTTTATGTTGGCGCGGAAACAGGACGCGACGGGCTCGCCGGTGCGGCGTTTGCCTCGCGCGAACTCACGGAGGAGTCGAAGGAAGATCGGCCGGCGGTCCAGGTGGGCGATCCATTCAAGGAAAAGCTGCTCCTCGAAGCGTGTCTCGAATTGCTCGCGACCGAAGCCGTGGCCGGCATCCAGGACATGGGTGCGGCTGGACTGACCTGTTCGACCTGCGAGACCGCCAGCCGCGGTGGCACCGGGGTCGAGATAGACCTCGCGAAAGTACCCAAGCGAGAAACCGGTATGACTCCTTACGAGACGCTGCTGAGCGAATCGCAGGAGCGGATGTTGATCATCGCGCACCAGGGCAAGGAGGATATCGTTAGGCGGATTTTCGAGAAGTGGGATGTGCCCTGCGCCGAGATCGGCCGGGTGACGGACGACGGCATGATGCGCGTCCTCGATAACGGCGCGACGGCGGCGGAGATCCCGGCGAAGCCGCTGGCCGACGAGGCGCCGCTCTATTCGCGGGAAGCGAGGAAATTAACCGCAGAGATCGCAGAGGAAGAAATTCTAAAGAAAATCTCTGCGCCCTCTGCGTCCTCTGCGGTTGAAGCCCTCCGCCAGTTGCTGCGCCATCCGTCGATCGCATCGAAGAACTGGGTCTACCGCCAGTATGACCACATGGTCCGCACCGGGACGGTCGTTAGGCCGGGATCGGATGCGGCCGTTTTTCATGTGCGGAAGGCAAACAAGTTCCTTGCCGCGACGACTGATTGTAACTCGCTTTACTGCCGTCTCGACCCGCGCGAAGGCGGGAAGATCGCGGTCGCGGAAGCGGCGCGCAATCTCGCCTGCTCCGGCGCCGTGCCCTTGGCCGTGACGGATAACCTCAACTTCGGTAATCCCTACAAACCGGAAAATTTCTGGCAGCTGCGCGAGTGCGTCGAAGGACTCGCGGAAGCCTGTCGCGTCTTCGGCACGCCGGTCATCGGCGGGAACGTCTCGCTTTATAATCAAAGCCCCGCGGGCGTGGTCGATCCGACGCCGACGGTCGCGATGGTCGGACTGATCGAGCGCGAGAATTGGATTACGACTCAATACTTCAAGGCGGCTGGCGATGTCGTGATCTTGTTAGGCGATTTCGGCGATGAACTGGGCGCGTCCCATTTTCTGAAAGTGATCCACGGCAGCAAAGCCGGCCTGCCGCCGCGGCTCGATTTCAAGCGCGAGCTCGCCCTGCAAAACGTACTCCGCGAATTGATCCGCGCCGGTCTGGTACGGAGCGCGCACGATTGTAGCGAGGGAGGCCTGGCGGTGGCGCTGGCCGAGGCGTGTTTCAATCCTGAGGGACGCCTCGGCGCGGAGATCGATCTGGGCGTGGCCGGCCCGCAGCGTCTCGATCAGATCCTTTTCAGCGAATCGCAGTCGCGCATTGTCATCTCTACTTTGCCCGGGAGCGCCGAACCGGTGATGCAGTTGCTGGAGGAGCGTGGCGTGCCCGGGTATCGCCTCGGCGAAATCGGCGGGGACGCCCTCGTCATCACCGCCGCCGGCGAGGCACTGCGCTGGCCGGTGGAGGAGATCTACGACGATTGGTTTAACGCCATCGCCCGGCTCGCCGGCGATAGCTGAAGAGATCGCAATTGAAAAAACAACGCCGCTACGAGAAGCTCATCCTGTTGCTCGAGCTGCTCGGCTTTGCCGGGGTTCTATTCCTGATCTGGCTGGATGAATATGCCGATGTCCCGTTCCGCTATTTTGGCGCGCTGAAAGCGCCGCCGCGGCCGGAGGAATTTTGGTTCGAGGCCGTTGCCATTCTGCTTCTCGGCATTGGGGTGGTCGTCGCGACGCTTTGGGTTTTTCGGCGCATCCGTTTCCTGGAGGATTTTATCCG